>JAIUYB010000239.1 GCA_020216625.1 Desulfarculus sp. | reverse complement strand
ACAGGAGACGACATGCCAACCAATCCCCGCCAGCGGCTGCGTAGATTCTATGACCAGGCCCTGCTTTCGCCCGATTTGCTGTGCCTCAATTGCGCGCGCTGGGCCTGGAACAGCCCCGAGGACCCCTGCCCCGCCGGCCGCCGCCAGGATTGTCAGCTTTTCGTCAACGACATGGTCAACCGCCTGGCCGCCTCGGCTCCTCCGCCGGCCTCACCCCGGCCGCAGCAGGCGCCAACCCGCCCCTGAGGCCGGGGATTTAAGTCCAACCCAGGCATGGCCGATAAGTTAGGTGACTGGAGGTGAGCCATGCTGGTGGATATTTCCCTGATTTCGCCAATCCGCGACACCGCTTCCTCCCAAGGGGCCCGCCGGAGACGGGAGGAAAAGGAAGCCAACCAGAAGGTCCTGCCCCGGAGACAGAACCGGGAGTCCAACCCCGAGGACCGCCAGCCCCAGGCCCGGGAGCGGGGCGTCAACGCCTACGCCTAAGGCCCTGGTCGCGGCCGCCCGCCCCAGGCTCCGCCCCAGGGCCGGCAAACAGCCCCTTTCGCGCGCCAGCCTCTTCATCCCCGCCCGCACATCCCGCGAAACGCATGTTGGCATTGACCCCGGCGATGGTTGACAACCTTCTGCGGTAGCTGACATTATAGGTGGCATCATGTTCAGCGGGGAGAACCGATGCCGCCAGCTTCCGTCTATCGCGCCCCCTCGGTGGGCCGCGCCTTGGCCATCCTGGAGCTGGTGGCCCAGGAGAGCGGCGGCCTGGGGGTCAGCGACCTGGCCCGTCGCCTGGAGTTGAGCAAAGGCACCGTTTTCGGGCTTTGCCATCAGTTGGAGGCGGGCGGCGCGCTGGCGCGCGACCCCCTGAGCAAGCGCTATCTGCTAGGCCCCCTGATCAACACCCTGGCCGGCCGGGGTTTGGTCCACGCCCGCCTGCGCGAGGCGGCCGGGCCGGAGCTGACCCGGCTTTGCGACCAACACCAAGAGTCGTTCTTTCTGGGGCTCATGGGCCGGGGCGAGGTCATGGTGGTGGAGGCCCGGCAACCCGCCGGCCTGGTGCGCATCGCCGCCGGACCCGGCACCCGCCTGCCCCTGACCGTGGGCGCGGTGGGAAAAGTCTTCCTGGCCGGGCTGCCCCCGGCAAGGTTGGACGCCATCCTGGCCCAGGGCCTGCCCGCCCACACCCCCCAGACCGTCACCGATCCGCAGGTCTATCGCCGCCAGTTGGAGGAGGTCCGCCAGCAGGGCTATTGCCTGGAGCGGGACGAATACCTGACCGGGGTCTGGGGCGCGGCCGCGCCCTTGGGGGCCGAGGCCGGCCTGCCGGCGGCCATTTACTCCATCGGCTTCACCAGCGGGCTGGTCCCCGGACGCCTGGAGCAAATCGCCCAGGCCCTGATCCAAGCCGCCCAGGCCATCAACCGCGCCCTGCGCCAGCAGGCCCAGGATCGCCCCCAGGCCTAGCCAAGCCGCGCCCGGGCCCGAAATCGGGCCCGCCAGACTGGTCGGATTAGACCAGCTCCGCCCCGCTAAGCACCAGCACCAGGTGGCGATAAACCTCGGGGTCCAGCTGACCGCCCAGGGTTTCGCGCATCAGGGACAGGGCCTGGAAGGGGGTCTTGGGTTCGGAATAGGGACGGCTGCTGGTCAGGGCGTCATAGGTGTCGGCGGCGGTGATGGCCCGCACCGTGATGGGGATCTGATCCTTGCGCAAGCCGCAGGGATAGCCCTGGCCGTCCAGGCGCTCGTGGTGGTAGAGGATGCCATGCAGGGTGGTCTGGCTCAGCTCCACCTGGGTGCACAGACCCAGACCCTGCAGGGGGTGGGATTCGATGGCTTGGCGCTCCTCGTCGCTCAGACGCCCGGGCTTGTTGAGGATGCGCTTGGGAATCAGGGTCTTGCCGATGTCATGCAGGATGGCCCCCAGACCGGCCTGCTCCACCTTGGCCTCCTCCAGGCCCATGGATTGCAGCACGGTGGCGGTGTAGACGAAAACGTGGACCGAGTGGCTGTAGGTCTGGAAGTGGTGGTTGATCAGGCTGGCCAGGCTTTTGAGCGAGCCGGGCTGGGCCAGGTGCTGGATGCCCAGGCTGACGAAGCGCTCCAGGCGGCCCACGTGCTGGGAAAGGCCTTGACCCGGCAGGTGGTTGCGGAAGGCCTCGCGCACCAGGCTCACCGAGACGTTGTAGAACATTTGGGATCGCTCGCGCAGCGGAACCTGCTCGTCGAGCAACATGCGGCCCAGGTTCTTTTCCATGTAGGACTCGAACTGGTCGCGCTGGGCGGCCAGGACGTAGACCTCGCTGACGCCATTGGCGAAAAGCCGCTTTTGATGTTCGTGGCTGAAGGACTCCTCGGGGTGGGCGTAGAGCACGTAGCGGCCCTTCACCTTCAAATAGACCCCGAAGTCGCCGCGGGTTTCGGGAAACAGCAGCAGGGGCGAGATTGGAAAGTAATACCCGTCGGTGACCTGGATGCCTTCATCTGGCATGGGCTGTTCCTCCGCTCCGCTTGGCTGGCTTGATCCGGTCCCGGTGGAAAGGCGGGGGCGCACCCGGGTTGGCTCGGGTCCATGGCGGAACCAGCCCTGTCGACCTGGGGAGGGCTGGCACTAATTATATCGGGTTATCAGGCTGGTTTGACAAATTATTTCCTGACACCGCTATCCAGGGCCAGGCTGAACCAGGGGCCATCCACCATCTCCTGGCGGCAGCGGGGGCAGCGCCCGGGTGCGTCCAGCCGGCGGCGGTCGCGGAAGACATGACCGCAATTGCGGCAGCGGGCCGGCTCCACCCGCAGGCGTCCGCGCTGGCTGCGGGCCAGGTGGGTCAGGTGATCCTCCACCTCGCGGGGGGTGAGCAACAGGGCCCGGGCCAGGTCCAGGGCGCTGTGTTGGCCGTGGGCCAGCATCCGGGCCAGGGTCTGGCGCAGGGTTAGCTCCATCACCGCCTCGGCTGGCGGGCGCGGGAAAAAGACGGCGGACCTGGGAACCGGGCCAGAGGCATCCGCGACACGGGCCGCGTCGCTTACCGCTGCTTCCTCCCGGACCTGACGGGGTTCACGACCGCTCGTTGCGCGGAGTCCAACCCGGCCCCAGGCCCGCCGCCAAGACAAGCAAACCAGACTTCGGCCCTCGCCGCAAGTCCCGGGACTGGTGGCCGACCGACCGGCGAAAAAAAGACCGCCCCGCATCGGCTGGGGGATGCGGGGCCGGCCGGGGTCGGAAGGAGACGTGGCCTACTGGTCCACCCGCTCCTTGAGCTCCTTGCCCACCTTGAAGAAAGGCAGCTTTTTCTGCCCCACCTCTATGATTTCGCCAGTCTTGGGGTTGCGCCCCTGGTAGCCGTCATAGTCCTTGACCTTGAAGCTGCCAAAGCCCCGGATCTCCACGCGGTCGCCTTTGACGAGGGCGTCTTCGACGCTGCCGAACATGGTGTTGATCACCATCTCGGCTTTTTTGATGGTCAGGCCCTCTGCTTTGGCCAAGGCTTCGATGAGCTGGGACTTGTTCATTTACCGGCTCCCATTGCAAGGCTATCTACAGGCGGCTTTATACGTCGCTGGAAGATATTATGCAGCCCGCCCCCGCCTGTCAAGGCCCAGCTCCCAGGTGGCCGCCCGGCCGGACTTAAACGTGGGGGGGAGCAATTGTCTTGGATTATGCCTAGTTGACCTGGCGCCCTTCTGTCAAGTGTTTTCTGCCTCTGCCCATGGAGGAGGGGAAACCCCTCGACTTAGCCCGGACCATGGGCTATATTCCAGCAACCCGGCGCATGGGAGAGGCAACGAGTTCATGGTCAGCAGCGGCCAGGCAATTTTGCTAGGGGTGGTGCAGGGGCTAACCGAGTTCCTGCCGGTGAGTTCCTCCGGTCATCTGGTGTTGGGGCAGCATCTTTTGGGCCTCGACGAGCCGGAGATGCTCTTTGACGTGGCGGTGCACGTGGGCACCCTGCTGGCGGTGGTGGCCTATTTCTGGCGCGACCTCTGGGCCATGCTGCGCGGCCTCTGGGGGCGCGATGAAGAGGCCGAGCGCGGCCGCCGCCTGATCTGGCTGGTTTTGGCCGGCAGCGTGCCCACCGCCATCATCGGGGTGCTCTTCCGCCACGATTTCGAGGCCCTGTTCGCCTCGGTGCGCGCGGTGGGCATCGCCCTGTTCATCACCGGCGCCCTGTTGCTGGCCACCCATTTCGCCCCCCCCCCTCGACGCGAGATCTGGCGCTTCGGCGCCGGACGAGCCCTGGTGGTGGGTTTCGTGCAGGGGTTGGCCATCACCCCGGGCATCAGCCGCTCCGGCTCCACGATTTCGGTCGCCCTGATGCTCGGCGTGGAGCGCAAGCTGGCGGCGCACTACTCTTTTCTGCTCTCGCTGCCGGCCATCATGGGGGCCCTGCTCTTGCACCTGAAGGACCTGGGCCCCGGCCAAGAGGTGGCTTGGACGCCGCTGCTCTTGGGCGGGGCGGTGGCCGGAGTGACCGGCCTGGTCGCGCTCAAACTCCTGATCGGCGTGGTCCAGCGGGGCGGGTTGCATTGGTTCGCCTTTTATTGCTGGGCCTTGGGCGCGGCGGCCCTGATCCTGGGCTGAGCGCGCGCCCGAATTGTTTAGGAGGGAATGGTTCTTGGGCGTCTATTGCGTGATCATGGCCGGGGGCAGCGGCACCCGCTTCTGGCCCGCCAGCCGCCGCCAGCGCCCCAAGCAGCTCCTGGCGCTCACCAGCAGCCGCAGCCTATTGCAGCAGACCCTGGACCGGGTGAAGAGCCTGGCCCCGGCCCATCGCGCCCTGGTGGTCACGGGGGCCGACCACGCCGGCCAGGTGGTGG
>JAIUYB010000238.1 GCA_020216625.1 Desulfarculus sp. | reverse complement strand
TCCGGCCGCAATCGTCAGGTGGCGGTGGAGCGGGTGCAGGCCGAGGGCGCGGCTCCATCCCCGGACCAGCCAGGCTCCGCCCCGGAGCCGGCGGCGGCCTGAGTCCGGCTCCCCGCCAACCCCGGCCGCCCGCGCCCCAACCCCTCGGCGTCAGGCCCCCCGCAACCACCGCGGCGGCTCAAATCCAAAACGGCCGCGGCCGAACGCCTGAGGCGGGTGGCTGGCTGCGGGGCTCGGATGGTAACATGGAGTCGCCTGCGACCCGGGATCACGGCCCAGGGCCATCCCTCCGGCCCCCGCCCGATCCCGCCGGTTAAACCCGGGCTGGAGCCGCGCGTTGGACGTCCGCACCCTGCTGGTCAGCATCACCTGCCTGGAAATCTCCCTGTTCGCGGGCATGCTCATCTATTGGCGCAGCCAGCGCACCTACCCCGGCTTCGGACCCTGGACCTTTTGCAACCTGGCCATGATCCTGGGCTGCCTGCTGCTGGGCCTGGAGGGCTGGCTGCCCCTGGCTTTCACCGAGACGGTGGGCAACACCCTGTTCGTGGTGGCGGCCCAGTTCCGGCTGCGGGCCATCCGGGACTTTTTGGATGTCCCGGTTCACCCCGCCTGGGAGTGGCTGCTGGCCCCGGTCGCCCTGGCCGGCCTGGCCTGGTTCACCCTGGTCGACCCCAGTTGGCCGTTGCGTACCCTGGTGGTCTCCCTGCCCATCGCCCTGCTGGCCTTGCTGGCGGTCAAGCTGCTCTGGGGCGCGCGCTCCATCGGCCTGCGCACCCTCTACCGGGTCAGCGCCGGCGCCATTCTGGTCTACGTGGCGGCCTTGCTGGCCCGGGCCATCCTGGTCCTCCCCCTGCCTCCCGAGACCAGCCTGTTCATGGTCAGCCCCTTGCAGAGCCTGTACTTTTTGATCGGGGTGATGGTCGAGGTCTTCTGGAACCTGACCTTCGTCATGCTCAACAGCCAGAGGCTGGCCATCGAACTCACCGAAACCCGGAACGAACTGGCGCGGCTGGCCGCCACCGACCCCCTCACCGGGGCCCTCAACCGGCGCAGCCTGTTCTCGCGCGGGGGCCGTGAATTCACCCGCGCCCTGCGCCATGGCCGGTCCCTGGCCGCCCTGGCCATCGACCTGGACCGCTTCAAGCAGGTCAACGACACCCTGGGGCACGCCGCCGGCGACCGCGTCCTGCGGGCCACCGTCCAGGTCTGCCAGCAACAATTGCGCACCAGCGACTTGCTGGGACGCATGGGCGGCGACGAGTTCGTGGCCCTGTTGCCCGAGACCGGGGCCGAAGGGGCCCGGCAGGTGGCCGAGCGCCTGCGCCAAGCGGTGGATCGGGAATTGATTGGACATCAAGAAGGGTTGCTTCAGACAATGTCCATCAGCGTGGGGTTGAGCGTCTCCCACCCCGACGACGCCAGTCTGGACGAACTGCTGGAGCGGGCCGACCTGGCCCTCTATCAGGCCAAGCAGGCCGGCCGCCAATGCCTGGTGGCCTTGGAGCGGGTCCAAACGGAGGAGCCGCCCCCACCCCAAACCGGGGCCGCGCCCGGCGCGCAAACCGGATAGAATATAAACGGAGGCCCCGGAGTTGCCCGCTCCGAGGCCCCCTGGGAGGAGGCGAGGAAGGGTGCCGTCGCGGCCCAAAACCGGAGAGGGGGTTTTCTAGCTCTGGGCCTTGAGGGCGCTCCCGGTCACATGGCCTCCGGGTTTCGCCCTTCCTCATGGTAATCATTGTAAGGTGCGTGCCTACACCTGTCAACTTCTACACACGATCAGGTGCAACTATGCTCAAAGCCAAGACCCTGCGCCGCCACCTGGGCGGACACCACCACCACCACGATCAATCCCTGCCCCACGGGCGTGGCGGCGCGCCCCCCGAATACGCCCCGCCCCTGGTGGAGCTCAAGCGCGGCGGGCTGACCGAGTCCCTGCACCGGGGGGCCATCGTGGTGGTGGGTCCGGACGGCAAGCGCCTGCGCGGTCTGGGCCACCCGGCCATGCCCACCTTTTTGCGCTCGGCGGCCAAGCCCCTGCAAGCCCTGCCGGTCATAACCTCCGGCGCGGCCCAGCGCTATCGCCTTTCCCCGGCCGAGCTGGCCTGCCTCTGCGGTTCGCTCAATGGCGAGGACTTCCAGGTGGCGGCGGTGCTCTCGGTGCTGGGCAAGGCCGGACTGGGTCCGGAGCTGCTGGCCTGCGGCATCCACCGCCCCAGCCACCGCCCCACCGCCAAGGCCCTGGAGGCCCGGGGCGAGAAACCCAGCCCCCTGCACAACAACTGCGCCGGCAAGCACGCGGCCATGCTGCTGCTTTGCGCCCACCATGGCTGGGACCCCCAGGGCTACACCGACCTCTCCCACCCGGTGCAGCGTCTGGTCCTGGCCAGCGTGGCCGAAATGTGCGCCTATCCCGCCGAGCAGATCGGCATCGGCATCGACGGCTGCGGGGTCCCGGTCTTCCGCCTGCCCTTGATCTCCCTGGCCGGGGCCTACGCCCGCCTGGCCGCGCCCCAAGCCGCCGGCCTGCCCGCCGCCCTGGCCCAGGCCGCCAGCGAGATCATGTCCGCCTGCCTGGCCCATCCCGAGATGATCGCCGGCAGCGACCGCCTCTGCACCCGGGTGATGCAGGCCGCCCCGGGGCGCATCCTGGCCAAGACCGGCACCGAGGGCGCCTACGCGGTGGCCATTCCCGAGCTAAAACTGGGGCTGGCGCTGCAGATCGAGGACGGCAACCCCCGCGCCCTGCCTCCCGCCGTCTGCCAGGCCCTGCACGAGCTGGACATCCTGGACCACGAAGCCCTGAACGGCCCCCTGGCCGACCTTCACCACACCCGTCTGAAAAATCACCGCGGCGAAATCGTCGCCGACCTGGCCGCGGTTTTCGAGTTATAAAAGAGAGCTGGGGGAATCCTTTTTCCGCCCAAAAGGGTTCCCCCAGACCCTTTCCCAAAAAGTCGTATAATATGGTCGGACGCGTTGGCCGCTTCCGCGGCTTCAATGGCCGTCCAGGTTTTCGAATGGCGCCAGCCATGACAGCCAAGGTTTCGAGGAAGGGAGCCCGGCATGGCCAAGTTGGTGATGATCCGTCATGGTCAGAGTCAGTGGAACCTGGAGAACCGTTTCACCGGCTGGACCGACGTGGATTTATCGGAGCGGGGGGTGGAGGAGGCGCGCAAGGCCGGTTGGCTCCTGCGCGAGGCCGGCTATCGTTTTGATCTGGCCTACACCTCGGTGCTGAAGCGGGCCATTCGCACCCTTTGGATCATGCTGGACGAGATGGACCAGATGTACGTGGCCCAGCGGGCGACCTGGCGGCTTAACGAGCGCCACTACGGGGCCTTGCAGGGGCTGGACAAGGCCGAGACCGCCCAGCGCCATGGACCGGAGCAGGTCCACCTTTGGCGACGCGGCTATGACGTGGCCCCGCCGGCGCTGGACCCGGACGACCCCCGCCACCCCTGCCACGACCCGCGCTACTTCGCCCTGGACCCCGCCACCCTGCCGGCGGCCGAATCGCTCAAGGACACCTTGGAGCGGGTCATGCCCTATTGGCACAACAAGATCGCGGTCCAACTGGCCCGCGGCCGCCAGGTGCTCATCACCGCCCATGGCAACAGTCTGCGCGCCTTGTGCAAGCACCTACTGAACATCGGCGACCAGGACATCCCCAACCTGGAGATCCCCACCGGCAATCCCTTGGTCTTCGAGCTGGACGTTCAACTCAAGGTGCAGGGGGCGGCCTATCTGGACCAAGGCCGGGCCGAGCCCCTGCCGGCGGTGTGAGGGCATGAGCACCCCCGAGGGGCGTTTGCGGGCCCTGATCTTCGACTTCGACGGCACCCTGGCCGAGCTGAACATTGATTTCGCGGCCATGCGGCAGACGGTGGAGGCCCTGGCCCGCGACCGGGGTTTCGCCGGCCCCTGGCCAGCGGCGGGCTATCTGCTGGAGCAGGTGGCCGAGGTCTCGGCCCGCCTGGGCAACGGCTACGGCCGCCAGGCCCTGGAGCTAATCGAGGCGGTGGAGCTGGAGGCGGCCGCGCGCGGCCGGCTTTTCGCCTTCACCCGGCCGCTCTTGGTCCAAGCCCAACAGGCCGGTCTGGCGGTGGCCATCATCAGCCGCAACTGCGGCCCGGCCATCCGCCGGGTCTTCCCCGACATCGAGCGCCACTGCGGGGTCTTCGCGCCCCGTGAGGCCGTCCCCCGGGTCAAGCCCGACCCCGGTCATCCCCTGACCGCCCTAGCCGCCCTGGGGGTGGGACCGGAGGCGGCGGTGCTGATCGGCGACCACCCGGTGGACATCCAGACCGCCCGGGCCGCTGGCTGTCGCGCGGTGGGGGTGGCCAGCGGCCGGGTGGACCGGGCCGGGCTTTTGGCCGCCGGCGCGGACCTGGCGCTCAACGACGCCGCCAACCTCCTGGAAGCCCTGGCCTCCAGGGGCTGGTTGGGGAGCCGCCTTGCGTTCTCGGACCAAATCGAGCCACCTAAACAACCGGGGCGGGGATGAACCCCGCCCCGCTGAAGGCTTGCTAATCGCCGACGCCCTACCCTCCCGCCTAAAACCCGACGCGGCATCCACGGGAGCGGCCAGCGCCGGTTCAGGTTACAGCCCCACCCGACCCGTGTACGCCCGTCGCGGCACGCGACCCACGGTTTTATTGCGACGCGGCATCTACGGGAGCGACCAGCGCCGGTTCAGGTTACAGCCCCACCCGACCCGTGTACGCCCGTCGCGGCACGCGACCCACCCGACCCGTGTACGCCCGTCGCGGCACGCGACCCACGGTTTTATTGCGACGCGGCATCTACGGGAGCGACCAG
>JAIUYB010000237.1 GCA_020216625.1 Desulfarculus sp. | reverse complement strand
AAACCGGCCGGCAGCAAGTCCGGCCGCTGGCTCATGAGTTGGCCCAGCTTGACGAAGGTGGGGCCCAGATCCTCGGCCACCATGCGCAGCCGGGCCCAGACCGAGTAGCGCCGCTTGAGGCGCTCGCCCTCCAGGGTCTCGATCTTCTCCCGGCGACCGGGCAGGTCCAGACGCTCGGCCAGATCGGCGAACCCGTTCTTGACCAGCACCGCGGCCACGTCGGCCAGGCGGGAGATGCCCCGCATGCGTCCCATGGGCCGGAGCGAACCGTCTACTGGGACGGCGCGGAGGAGGCCAGCTGCTCCTCCAGCCGGGCCACGGCCTGCTCCAACTGGGCCACGCGGGCGGAAAGCGCCTCGAATTCCTGGCGGTTGACCAGATCCAGGGCCTCCACCGCCCGCTTGACCCCAGCCTCGATCTTCTCGGCCAGGCTCTCGCCCAGGCTCCTGGCCTGCTGGCGCGACTCCTCCACCACCTCCTCGGCCACCCGCTCGGCCTCGGCGGCGGTCATGCGACCCTGGTCCACGAACTGGCGGGTGGCCTCCAGGACCTTTTCCTTGGTCAAAACCGCCGCTCCCAGGCCGGCCAACAGCAAGTTGCGCACAGATTCATACATGGCGGACTCCTCTTGGTTCGGCCCGGCGGGGCGACCGGAGCCGGGTGGTGGGTTCTGGCTCAGACGCTGGGGCCAGGGGTCGCCCCCGCCCGGGCCTGCTCCTCCAGGCCGGCCAGGACCGCGACCAGGGCCTTGACCTCTATCTCCAGTATTTTCCGCCCCTTTTCCGCGCTGGCGGGGCCGGGATCGCCCCAGACCCCGCTGGGCCAGTGGGAAAGCTTGTCGCGCACCAGGCGAAAACGGGGGAAGGTGGGAAAGGCCCGGGGCGCCCCGCCCTTGACCAGCTCGGGCCAAAGATGCAGGGCCAGGGAGGTCTCCACCTCGCCGGCATGAGAATCGCCCTTGCATTCGATAAGTTGCCTGGCATCGTCCAGCAGGTCCAGCACGCAGACCACCGCCACTTCCAGGCCGGTGGTCTCCAACAGCCGCTCGCCGGCCTCCACCAGGCTGGACTGGTGGGTTCCGCCGGCGTGGCCGGTCAACAGGCACAAACAGTGAATACCTTGACGCCACAAGCCAAGTCCTATATCGTAAACCACTGCGCGGAGGCTGTCGCCGGAGATGCCCACGGTGCCCGCGTGCTGGGCGCTGCTGCGGCAAAGGCCATAGAACAAGGGCGGCGCCACCAAGCAGGGATGCACCAAGGCCGTGGCCTGGGCCAGGGCGTAGGCGTGCATGGCGTCCAGACCCAACGGCAGATGGGGGCCGTGCTCCTCCAGGGAGCCCAGGGGCAGGATGCCCGTGGACACCGTCACCCGTTTCTCGGCAAACTCGGTCATGGTCATTTCGTGAATCAGCAACGTCCCGCTCCTTGGTCGGATGGCCGGCCCCCAGCTTTGGCGCCTGGACATCAGGGCCCGGTTCGATAGTACGGCCCCGCCAGCGGGCTGTCAAACACCAGGCCAGAGTCGATTTCTTCCCGCTGGCGTTAATCATAGCCTGCCAGCCATCCACCCCTCCGGCGCGCGCTCGCCAGCCCCGGAGTGGGGGTTTGTCTCCTTGTTTTTTTCGGTAACTCCTTGGCCCGGACTGGAAGCCCATGACCTGGCGACGTCCCTGGCGCAGCCTGCGCAATCTGCCGGTCGGCATCAAGCTGCCCGCCACCTTGGTCCTGGTGGTGGTGGTCACGGTGTTTTGCCTGGGCCTGTTCCTGGACGACATGTTCGAGGATATTTTGGGCGACTACGCCCTGCACCGCCTGGAGCGCAACCTGAAGCTGGCGAGCCAGGAGCTGGAGGGGCTGATCCAACTGGACCGCCCGCCCGGTCAGGCCCTCAAGCTGGCCCAGGACCGTCTGGCCAACCAGCTGGACTATCGCCCCTGGCTGCTCCTGGCCAGCCGCGCCGGATTCGTGATGCCCGGCGGTGAAAACCCAGCCGGGCTGGGCCTTTCCGACGACGACCTGGGCCCCATCCTGGCCACCGGGGCCGGCGCCCTGCGTCGCCAGGGGGCGGGCGGAGCCTACCTGATCGCCTATCGGCGCCTCAAGGGTGGAGCGGTGTTGCTGGCCGCCGCGGCCGAACGCGGCCTGCTCCAGCCGGTGTTGCGCCGCCTGCACCAGACCACCCTGATCCTGGCCCTGAGCCTCTGCCTGGTGGTGGGGTTGTTCGCGGTCTGGCTCTCACGCCGGGAGCTGGCCGGCCCCCTGCGCTGGCTCACGGGCGAGGCCGAACGGGTGGCGGCTGGTGACCTGTCCCCGCCACCACCCCTGGAGGGGCGCCATGACGAGTTGGGCCGGCTCTCCCGAGCCTTGCACCGCATGACCCAGGCTGCCCAGGTCATGGTGGAGCAGGCCCGCTCCAACCAATTGCACTTCCAGCAGCTTTTCACCGACATCCGCGACGCGGCCTTCATCGTCGACGCCCAGGGGCGAGTGGAGGACATCAATCCCGCCGGCCTGGCCATCTTTGGTTACGACTCCCTGGAGCAACTCCGGGCCCTGCCCGACACCGAGGCCCTTTTCGCCGATTCGCAACAGCGCCAGCGCTACCTGGACCTGCTCCAAGAACAGGGCTACGTGCAGGACCACCCGGTCTTGATGCGGCGGCGCGACGGCCAGGTCTTCAACGCCCTGATCACCGCCACCGCCCGTCCCGGCGGTCAACGCCGTTTCGGCCTGGTGCGCGACGTCACCACCGCCCTGACCCAGCAACACGCCCTGGAGGAGAGCGAGCAGCGCTATCGCCGCCTGGTGGAGAACGCCCCGGACGTGATCTATCGCTGGGACATCCGGCGCAACTGCTTCGCCTACATCAGCCCGGCCATCTACGCCGTCACCGGGCGTCAACCCGAGGAGATCATCAACAACACCGGGATCTTGTGGGATATCATCGCTCCGGGCAACCGCCGCCGGCTGGCCGAGGAATGGGAGGAGCAGATCCGGGGTGAGGGCCCCCTGATCCAGGAGAACGAGTTCCAGGTCCTGCACCTCCACGGCGGCCGGCATTGGCTGCGGGTGCGCAGCATCTTGGTGCGCGACGCCCAGGGCCGGCCGGTGGGGCTGGAGGGCATCGCCACCGACATCACCGAGCGCCGGCAGGCGGAACAGGCCCTGCGTCAAGGCCGCCGGATGCTGGAGGCCACCCTGGACGGTCTGCCGGCGGCGGTGATGGTGGTGGACCGCCAGCACCTGGTGGCCCATTGGAACCGGGCCATGAGCAACTTGACCGGGGTGCGGGCCGAGGAGGTGGTGGGGACCAACCGCCAGTGGCTGCCGTTTTATCAGAGCCCCCGTCCGGTCATGGCCGACTTGGTCGTGGACCAGGACCTGGAGGGCCTGGTCCGCTTTTATGGCGATTCCGGACTCAAACGCTCCAGTCTGGTGGAGGAGGGTTGGGAGGCGGAGTCCTTCTTCCCGGACTTGGGCGGCCAGCCCCGCCACCTCTATTTCCTCTCCGCCCCGGTGCGCGACGAGTCGAACCAGGTGGCCCTGGCCCTGGAGACCCTGGTGGACCTGAGCGAGAAGCGCAAGCTGGAGGAGGAGCTGGTCCGCCTGTCGATCACCGACGAGCTGACCGGCCTCTACAACCAGCGATTCTTCTACGCCACCCTGGGCCGGGAGATCGAGGCCGCCAAGCGCTATGGTCAATCCCTGTGCCTGCTGATGCTGGATCTGGACCATTTCAAAAGCTATAACGACCGCTTCGGCCACCTGGAGGGCGACCGGGTGCTCAAGGCCTGCGGTCAGGACCTGCGCCACCAGGTGCGCACCACCGATCTGGCCTGCCGCTACGGCGGGGAGGAATTCGTGGTGCTCTTGCCGCGGACCTTCTTGGAGGAGGCCTGCCGGGTGGCCCAGCGGGTGCGGCTGGGGGTGAAGGCCCTGGTGTTCCAACCGCACGATCCCAACCGCGATCCAGCCCCGTCGGTGGGGATCACCGTCAGCCTGGGGGTGGCCGAGTACCGCAGCGGGTTGAGCGCCGAGGACCTGGTGCGCCGGGCCGACCAGGCCCTCTACGCGGCCAAGGAGGCCGGCCGGGACCGGGTGGCGGTGCACCGGGGCGAGGGTAAGCTGGAGGTGCTCCAGCCGGCGGACTGACCGACCCCGGACCCCGACCACGCCAAAGGCCCCGCCCGGACTCCGGACGGGGCCTGATCTTGGCCAGCCCGCGGTGAGGATGCCGCCGCGGGGCTCAATCCAGCTTCAGGGGCAGCTCCAGGCGGCCGGGCGCGCCGGTGATGACCAGCCGGGCCGCCCCTTGGGGCAAGGCGAAGCGCAGGCGGTAGAGCTTATCCCAGGGACCCCAGAAGTAATAGATGGCCTCATTGAGCGCGCTGCGCTCCTTGATCACCCGGATATCCTGGGGCGCGATCTCCGCGCCGCCGGACTCCAGCAGAAACACCCGCCAGTCGGGCTTGGCCGCGGCCAGGTCGTTCCACTTGCTCTCGGGCACGAAGACCGACAGGGCCACCTCCAGGAACTGGGCCGCGTCCTGGGCCTGGTCGGCCTGACGTTGGGCCTGGGCCGCCGGGCCCAAACCCTGGGCCTGGGCGATGCGCTCCACCATGGCCTGGCGCACCTTGGCGGTCAGGGGCAGGGCCTTGGCGTGCAGTTCGGTGGCCGGGCCGCTGTAGATCGATTCCACCGCCAGATAGGGCCCCACAACGTCTTGATAGGCGCGGTCGTTTTGATTCTGGCGGGGGTCGAACTTGTCGCCCAGCCAGGCCGTGGTCTGACAGCCGGCCAGCGCCAGGAGCAGAACCAGCGCCAGGCCGGCCAAGGTCCGGGGCGGGATTTTCAGGGCCGCGCGATGCATG
>JAIUYB010000236.1 GCA_020216625.1 Desulfarculus sp. | reverse complement strand
CTGGCCCTGGCCCGTCGAGGAGGCGGGGAGCCCGAGGCCGGGCTGCCGGTGCTGGACGCAGATCAGCCCCAGGCCGTGGCGGATTTCGTCCTCACCGCCCTCGCGCCGGCCGCGCCGCCCCTGGCGCGGGTCTGGCTGGACGGGGTGGAGCTGGAACTTAACCCTTTCGTGCAACGTTTTTTGGGCGAAGCCTTGCGGGGGATGGTTGGCCAGCTCAAGGGAGGCGAAAACGCCCCCACCGGCATACTGGAGGTGCGGCTTGGCTGAGGCAGAATACCAGGGCTTTTCCGCCGACACCCCTTTGCCGGACATGGCCCAGGCCATGCAACTTTGGGACACCTACGCCATGCTGGACAACATCCGCCGCCACTCCGAGGTGGTCTGCGCGGTGGCCCTGCTGCTCACCGACTGGCTGATGGAGGCTGGCTACGAACTCAACCGCAAGGCGGTGGAGATGGGGGCCCTGCTCCACGACCTGGCCAAGACCCAGTGCCTGGGTTCAAAGCGGCGTCACGACGACGAAGGGGCCGACATCCTTGCCGAACTGGGGTATGATTCCCTGGCGTTCCTGGTGCGTCACCACGTGGTGCTTCCCCCCGGTGCCACCCTGGACGAGACCATGATCGTCAACTACGCCGACAAGCGGGTCAACCATGACCAGGTGGTGAACCTAAACCAGCGATTCGCCTACATTGCCAGCCGCTACGGCCTGGAGGATCCCGAACGCCTGGAGCGTATCGAGGAGGGTCGCCAGCGGGCCATGGAAGTGGAACGCATCATCTTCAGCAGCATGTTCCACATGCACACCCCCGACGAGGTCCTGCGCCGCTGGCGGGAGAAGAACTGCATCCGCGAATGTCAATGACCCCTGTCTCCCGCCCATCCGCGAGGTGAATTGATGCCGACCAAACTCCGCCTGGCCCTCTTGATGGGCGGCGGCTCCAGCGAACGCGAGGTCTCGCTGAAATCCGGCCGCGCGGTCCTGGCCAACCTGGACCCCGCCCGCTACCAGACCGTGGTCTTCGACCCCAGCTGCGACCTGGCCCGCCTGGTGGACGAGGCCCCCAACCTGGATCTGGCCCTGGTGATGCTCCACGGCCGGGGCGGCGAGGACGGCTCCTTGCAGGGATTGCTGGACCTGCTGGGTATCCCCTACCAATGCGCCGGGGTCTTGGGTTGCGCCCTGGCCATGCACAAGCCCCTGGCCAAGGACCGCTATCGCCTCTTTGGCCTGCCGGTGGCCCCGGATGTGGTCGTGGAGCGGGGCCAGGAGCGACCCCTCCCCGCGATTCTGGAGAAGCTCGGCCTGCCGGTGGTGGTCAAGCCGGCCCTGGAGGGCTCCAGCTTCGGCATCAGCGTGGTTCGCCGAGTCGAGGAGCTGGACCCGGCCCTGGACCGGGCCTTTGCCCTGGACCATACCGTTTTGGTGGAAAAATTTCTGCCCGGCCGCGAGGTCACCGGCGCCGTGCTGGGCAACCGTGAGTTGGAGCCTTTGCCGCTAGTGGAGATCATCCCGGGCGAAAAGTATCAGTTTTTTGACTTCGAGGCCAAATACACCCCCGGTGCCAGCCACGAAATCTGCCCCGCCCGGCTGGATGCCGCCACCACCGCCCAGATCCAGGATCTCGCCTGCCGGGCCCACCAGGCCCTGGGCCTCAAGGGCTATTCCCGCTCCGATTTCATCCTGACCAGCGAGGGCCCGGTGCTTCTGGAGACCAACACCATCCCGGGCATGACCGCCACCAGCCTGCTGCCCCAAGCCGCGGCGGCGGCCGGCCTGAGCTTCAGCCAGTTGCTGGACCGTCTCATCGAGCTGGCGCTGCGTCACCACCAGGGGAAATAGCGGAACATCACCTGAACTATCAGTTTGTTAACCAATTTACCCCGCTCAGCCGCCTTCGCCCTCTCCCTGGCTGGCGTCAAGGGGCCGTATCGAGTTCCGCCAAACTTAAGCCTATTCATACCCGGTGAATATGCATAAGGCGCGCCCGCGACAACCGGCGTTGTTTTGTCTAAATAATATGTATGTTACCGGGCATTTCACAAGCCGATGGATAAACCCCGCGGATTGTGATATTGCCTGTTCAGCTTACGCCGCCTGTAACCGAGGGGATGTCAAGGTGTCCTCCATCGCTCCAGACCCCGCCAAACTGGAGCCCTACCGCCTGGAGCCGGGGCTCTGCGCCGCCCTGGGCCGGGCCCAGGCCGGTCTGGCCCGCCTGGACCTGTTGGCCCGCCTGTGGCCACCTTTCAGTAAATTCGTCCTCGGCCCGCTCACCGCCCGCGCTGCCCTGGCCCAATGCGGGTTGGAAGGACACCGCCTGGACCCGGTGGTGTTGTTGGCCCTGGGCCCCCAGCCGGAGCCCAACCGGCCGGCCAAGGCCCTGCGCCGAGCGGTGGGGCTGACCCGGGCCTGTCGTCGCCTGGAAAGCGACCCCACCGCGCCCCTGACCCCTAGCCTGGTGGGCGACCTGCTCCTTAGCCTGGACGCGCCCGAGCTGGCCCGAGGTCATTCCAGCTCCAACGCCGCGCCTTGGGGTAATCATCCCGCCCCGGGCTCGGCCGCTTGGAGCCTGGCCCCGCGCCTGGTGACGGCCGGTCTCCCGCCGCTGATGGCCCTGGGTTTGACCTGCGCCGCCTGGTTGCGCGACGGTCCGGACCACCCCCACCGCGAGCCTCTGGCTTGGGTGTTGAACTATGGCCTGGCCTTGCGCCTGGGCCTGCCGGCGGCCGGATTCCTGGGGTTGGGTCCGGCGGTTGGGGAGGCGGCCGAGGCCGAAGGCGGACTTAAACGGATTTACAAGGAGATGCGCGCCAGCGGATCCTGGCGCGCCTGGCTGGGAGTCTGGGCCCGGGCGGTGGAGGCAAATGCCGGCCAGGTGCTGGAGACCTGCCTGGCCGCCCGGCGGGTGGCCGAGGACCACGCCGAGGTGATCAACACCTGGGTCCGCGCCCCGCGCCTGCCGCTCCGCCTGCTGGAACTGTTCCTGGTGCGGCCGGTGCTGGACCTGCCCGGCATCGCCGCCGACCTGGAGATCACCCAGCGCTCGGCCGGGCTCTTGTGCGCCAAGCTCAAGGAGCAGGGCCTGATCAACGAGGTCACCGGCCAGCGGCGCGGCAAGCGCTACGCCTACCAGGCGGTGGTGGAACTGGTCGGCCCGTCCGGGGCGGATCAAAGCAATTAATCACCAATAGTTATCCGCTGTTCCCCCCTCCACACCCGCCGCCCCGGCCAGGAGGCTGGGCACGGCAGGCGGCCAGCGCCTGTCCTGCGCCAGGGTCCGCCGGGTCTGCCCACCCATCGCGTCCTTTTCCACCTCGGCGCCGCCTCGCCTCACCGGACCATCAGCGCGAAGACGCCCCAACCCAGGTATTCACGCGTATACCTGGCGAAACGCATGGGTTCCGAGGTTAGCTGGGCGCGAACCTCGGTGGCCATCTCGTCGTTGGGGTTGTTTTCGAGCCAGCGCCGCATGGTCAGCCACTTGGCCGCTTCGTACCGGTCCCAGCCTTCCTGGTCGGCCAGAACCATTTCCACCACATCGTAGCCGAGCTCGCCGAAAGAGGCGAGAAGTTCCGGAAGGATGAGATATTCGGAAATCGATTCGACCAGGCATCCCTTGGCCACGTCTTGCGTCGACGGGGCTTGCCGCCAGTAAGGCTCGCCGATCAGGATGATTCCACCGGGGCGCAGGCTTTTTTCCAGCAGCGCGATGGTGCCGGCCACCCCGCCACCGATCCAGGTGGCGCCGACGCAGGCCGCCACATCGACCTTTTGGTCGGCGACGAAGCCCGCCGCGTCGCCGTGGATGAACTCGACGCGATCGGCGACGCCAAGCTCCTCGGCCCGGAGTTTCGCCTGTTCGGTGAACAACCGACTCAGGTCGACGCCGAGGCCCGTGATTCCGTGGTCGCGGGCCCAGGTGCAGAGCATCTCGCCCGAGCCGCTGCCCAGGTCCAGCACCCGGGCCCCCGTTTTCAGGCGCAACGCCGCGCCGAGCGTGGCGAGCTTGTCCGGTGTGAGCGGGTTATGGATGCGGTGAGCGCTTTCGGTGATGGTGAAGATGCGGGGGATATCCAACGTCCGAGCTCCCGGCGGACCAAGCCGCCCAAGTTAAATAAACCGGCCTGCGCTTATAGCAGGAAACCCCCGCCAAGCATTCGCCTGGCGGGGGTTTTAATTAAAATCCGGCGGCTACCTACTCTCCCACGATTGAAAACCGCAGTACCATCGGCCTTGAGGAGCTTAACTTCCGTGTTCGGGATGGGAACGGGTGTGGCCTCCTCGGTATCGCCACCGGAAACTGTATTTCAGTGTCCGGTCCAGAGAACAGAGCAAGAAGCGCTTGTCTTTTTGCGGACTCAGTAGCTGAGTCGTGAAGAGCTGATTTAGGAGTATAAAAGTGGTCAAGCCTCACGGACGATTAGTACCGGTCAGCTGAATGTGTTGCCACACTTACACCTCCGGCCTATCAACCTCGTAGTCTTCGAGGGTCCTTCAGCCTCCGAAGAGGAGGGAGGTCTAATCTTGAGGGGGGCTTCCCGCTTAGATGCTTTCAGCGGTTATCCCTTCCGAACATAGCTACCCGGCGATGCCGTTGGCACGACAACCGGAACACCAGAGGTTCGTCCATCCCGGTCCTCTCGTACTAGGGACAGCTCCTCTCAAACCTCCTACGCCCACAGCAGATAGGGACCAAACTGTCTCACGACGTTTTAAACCCAGCTCACGTACCGCTTTAATCGGCGAACAGCCGAACCCTTGGGACCGGCTCCAGCCCCAGGATGCGATGAGCCGACATCGAGGTGCCAAACCTCCCCGTCGATGTGAACTCTTGGGGGAGATAAGCCTGTTATCCCCGGCGTACCTTTTATCCGTTGA
>JAIUYB010000235.1 GCA_020216625.1 Desulfarculus sp. | reverse complement strand
GCCAGATGGCGTTCCGGGGTGTTGGCGTCCCAGACGGTGTCGCCGTGGTTGCCGGTGAAGACCAGGCCCAGGGCCCCGCTGGCTTGGATATGCTCGGCCATGGTGTGGAAGCCGATCTCGAACCAGTGGCCGGAATGGTGCTTGGGGTAGTTGGTGCATAGGTAATAGAGTTCGTCCGGGCCGACGCTTTCCCGGCGGTCGTCCAGCCAGACCACCTCCAGGCCCAGATGGCGGCCGATCTCGCGGGCGTCCTCCTTCCAGGTCGGCGGCAGCAGGCCTTCCAGGGGCTGGCGCACCGGGTGGCCGGTGAATGAGACCCGCACCCCGATCTCCCGGGCCAGGGCCGCCACCGCGGCCGAGTCGTAGCCCTGGGAGAGCGTGGAATAGGCGCGCAAGGGCTTGCGTCGGGCGGGGTCCTCGGCGTTGGCCTTGATCCGTCCCATGATGCCCAGCAGCGAGGCGATGTAATGCGCGTAGTCGGGGATGTCGTGGTGGGCGATGCGCAGCTCGTAGCGGGTGGGTTCCTGGCTGATGACGGTGTTCTCGTAGAACACCTGCTCCAGGCGGTCCAGGGTCGGGTGGACCACCTGGAAGCGGCGGTCGTGGCGGTCCACGCCCTTGATGATGCTCAGGCACTCGCGCCAGTAGTCGTGGCCGTCGTCCAGTTGGGCCCCGGTGCGGGCCAGCATCAGGGGCAGGCTGTTGCTCACCAGGGCCAGGCCGTCCAGCTCACAGTAGAGCAGGCGGTCGATGGAGGCGGTGGAGGGGACGAAATGCACCTCCTCGCCCGCGACCCGGATGCCGGAGCCGAAGAAGTTCTCGGCCCGGTGGAAACCGCCGTCCGCGAAATCACCCTCCCAGACCCCTTCCACCAGCCAGTCGGGGGCGGTCTCCACTGCGGCGCCGTGGGCCACCCGCACCAGGCCGGCGGCGCGATCCACCTCGGCCAGCCAGGCCAGTTGGGGTAGATCGGGCTTGAGGGAAAAGGCCAGGCGGAAGGGCATCACCGGTCTCCACGGGCGTTGGAATAATAGTCACGACAATTTAGACCCATAAGCGCGACAAAAATGTATCATAGTCCTTGCGCCCCACCCTGGCAAGACGGCCGACGGCCGCCGGGCCAGGGCGGAGGCTGTTATAATGACCTAGGCCAGCCAGGCCATCCCTTGGACCTCCGCCGGGGAGGAGCGGTTGAGAAGCAGCGCCCAACCAACGCCAGAGTCAGCGCCATCGCGCCAGCCGGTGATCGCCACCGCGCCGGACCTAAGCCTGCACTTCCTGCCGCCAGACCAGATCGACCCCGCCATCCTGGAGGCCATCGAAGCCCTGGTGGTGGCCGGAGGGGCGGTGGGGCCGCAATGGGTGGGTTATCATCTGCGTCGGGCCCACCTGGTCTCCTTCGCCCTGGACGGCCAGACCGTGGCCGGCAGCGTGACGCTCAAGAATCCCCGGCCGGAGTACATCGCCCGCTTGCGCCAGCGTTGCGGCCTGGACCTGCGAGGATACCTGGAGCGGGGCTACACCTCGGTGGCGCCGGCCTATCGCGGCCGGGGTCTGGCCACCCGCCTGGTGCGCGGCTTGGTGGAGCGGGCCCAGGACTGGCCCATCTACACGGTCATCGCCCTGGACAACCCCCGCGCCCTGGGGGTCACCAACCACGCCGGCACCCGCATGGTGGCCAGCTTCCATAGTGAGATCAGAAACAAAACCATCGGCATCTGGTTGCAGGGCCCCTTGCCGCCCTGGCCGGGCGAGAACGAATCATCATGACGCGCGCCCGATTTTTTCGGCTGGCCATCCTTCTTCCTCTGCTGTTCGTCACCCTGGCCTGGGTCTGGTCCGGCCCGGCGGCGGCCTCCGACTGGGACCGCGAGGTGCTGCGGATCGGGGTGCTGGAGGAGCCCAAGAGCCTCAACCCTTGGCTGGCCGGCGACTCCTGGTCCAGCCACGTGCAGGCCCTGCTCTACCAGCCGCTCTACCTGCGCGAGCCGACCGAGCTGAAACCCGCTCCCTGGTTGGCGGAAGAGCCGCCGGTCTTCGATCCCCAGGCCCTGACCTACACCGTGCGGCTGCGGCCGGCCCGCTGGTCCGACGGCAGCCCGGTCACCGCCGAGGACGCGGTCTTCACCGCCGAGCTGATCAAAAACCTCAAGGTGCCGCGTTTCGTCTCTCTCTTCGCCGCGTTGAAGCAGGTCGAGGCCCTGGACCAGCTCACCGTGCGCTACAAGCTCTCCCGCCCCGACGCCAGCTTCGCGGCCCGGGCCCTGGGCGCGCCGGTGCTCTCCCGCGCCCAGTGGCAGCCAGTGCTGGAGCAGAGCCTGACCACCCAGCGCCCCCTGGCCAGCCTGCTGCAATATCGGCTGGAGGCCCCCTTGAGCAACGGCCCCTTCGTCCTGTCCGAATGGCGCAAGGGCGTTTACCTCTACCTCAAGCGCAACCCCCACTTCTTCGGTCAGGGCCTGACCATCGCCGGGCGCAAGCTGGGCCCGGAGATCAGCGGGGTGGTTTTCAAGGTTTACGGCACCAGCGACGCGGCGGTGCTGGCCCTGCGCAAGGGGAGCATCGACTACTACTGGAACAACATCCAGCCCGGCTACCTGCGCGACCTGAAGGCCGATCCGGAGGTGCGCCTGGTTCAGAGCCAGAAAAGCGCCCTGTACTTCCTGGGCTTCAACCTGCGCCAGCCCCCGGCCGGCGAGGCGGCCTTCCGCCGCGCGGTGGCGATGCTCATCGACAAGCAGTTCGTGATCAAGCGGGTGTTGCAGGGCTCCGGCGAGGTGATGTCCTCGCTGTTGCCGGCCGGCAACCGCTTTTACCACCTGGACCAGACGCCGGACTACGACCAGCCCTTGACCCGCCGCCAACGAATCGACCAGGCGGTGGAGATCCTGGCCGCGGCCGGCTATTCCTGGGATCAACGCCCATCCTGGGAGGGCGACCGGTTGCGCCCCGGACGCGGCATCAAGGATCCAGAGGGCAAGCCCTTGCGCGAGCTGGGCATCCTCACCCCGCCCGCCGACTACGACCCCCAGCGGGCCATGGTGGGGGTGATGGTCCAGGAGTGGTTGGTCCAGGTGGGCATCCCGGCCTATGCCCGGCCCATGGCCTTCGGCGCCCTGTTGGAGCGGGTCAAGAATCAGCATGAGTTCGACATGTTCGTGCTGGGCTACGGCAACCTGCCCCTGGATCCGGGCTGGCTGGGGTCCTTTTTCCTGGGGGAGAACGACCGGCCCCGGGGCTGGAACATGAGCGGCTATCACAACGCGGAGTTCGACGCCCTGGCTCGGCAGGCCGGCCGGGCCATGGACCCCAATGAACGCCGGCCCCTGGTGCTGGAGATGCAGCGCATCCTGATGAAGGACACGCCTTTCCTGCCCCTGTACAATCCCACCCTGACCGAGGGCCTGCGCCAGGACCGCTTCGCCGGCTGGGTGGAGATGGTCGGCGGGGTGGGCAATCTGTGGACCTTCTGCCAACTGACCCCGCGCGCCGGGCGCGCCCGACCCTAGAGGCAGGCCATGACCCGCTACGTGATCAACCGCCTGGTGCAGATCGTCATCATCCTGTTCATGATCCTCACCATTCTTTTCGTGCTCTTCCGGCTGGCCCCCGGCGATCCGGTGGCCCGGATGGTGGACCCCAACATGACGCCCGAGGACGCGGCCCGGTTGGTGGCCCAGCTGGGTTTGGACCTGCCCATCTGGCGACAATACTTGGCCTACCTGGGCAACTGCCTGACCGGCAATTTCGGCCACTCCTTTCACTATGGCCTGCCGGTGATGGAGATCATCGGCCAGCGCCTGCCCAACACCATCCTGCTGTTCAGCACCGGCGTGCTCTTGTCGGCCATGGCCGGCATCGCCTGGGGCAAACTGGCGGCCTGGAACAAGGGCAAGGCCACCGACCTCTGGCTGACCGTGGCCAGCCTGATCACCCACACCCTGTTTTTGCCCTGGCTGGCGCTGTTGTTGATCTGGGTCTTCGGCTACAAGCTGGACTGGTTCCCCATCAACGGCATGATCAGCGACGAGGTCTGGCTGGACCCGGACAGCGGCGCGCTCTTGAAGATCTGGGACGTGGCCTACCACATGATCCTGCCCCTGGGCACCCTGTTCATCATGCACTTCGGGGCCTACCTCCTGGTGATGCGCTCCAGCATGCTGGAGACCCTCAAGGAGGACTACATCGTCACCGCCCGGGCCAAGGGCCTGACCGAGAAGGCCATCCGCAACCACCACGCCGCGCCCAACGCCTGGCTGCCGGTGGTGACCAGCGTTGGGCTGTCGCTGGCCTTTTCCATCAACGGCGGGGCCCTGACCGAGACCGTCTTCTCCTGGCCCGGCATCGGCCGCGAGCTGGTCTTCGCCGTCAGCCAGAACGACTACCCCCTGGCTCAGGCCTCGTTCCTGCTGGTGGCCAGCGTGGTGCTGTTCTCCAACCTGGTGGTGGACGTGCTCTACGCCTACCTCGACCCGCGCATCCGCTATTGAGGGGGAGCCCGGCATGAGCGTCAAGGATCAAATCACCTCGCCCACCCCGCCCCGCCGCCACCCCTGGCGCGAGCGTCTGCTGGAGAACTGGCGCGTCTTCCAACGCAACCCCCTGGGGCGGATCGGCCTGATCCTGCTGGCGATCTTCGCCGTGATGGCCGTGCTGTCGGTGGTCCCGCCCCTGATCGACCCCATGTACCACCCCATGACCGGGGTGGACCCGGAGGTGATGCAGTCCTCGGCCCCCAGTTGGCGCCACTGGCTGGGCACCGACTTCATGGGCCGCGACATCCTGAGTCAGCTCCTGGCCGGGACCCGGGTGGCCTTCATGGTCGGGGTCAGCGCGGCCTTCATGAGCATCGTGCTGGGGGTCAGCGTGGGCATGGTCTCCGGC
>JAIUYB010000234.1 GCA_020216625.1 Desulfarculus sp. | reverse complement strand
GGGCCTTGATGGGCATCGTGCAGGGCGGGGTCCACCTCGACCTGCGCCGCCGCAGCGTGGAACTTTTGGCCGACCTCGATATGGACGGCTACGCCCTGGGTGGCCTCAGCGTGGGCGAGGCCAAGGAAGCCATGATGGAGACCATCGCCGCCACGGTGCCCCTGTTGCCGGCCGACCGGCCCGTCTACCTGATGGGCGTGGGCGAGCCGGCGGACCTGGTGGCCTGCGTCGGCCTGGGCGTGGACATGTTCGACTGCGTGCTGCCCACCCGCATGGCCCGCAACGGCACCCTGCTCACCGCCCGAGGGCGACTCAACATCCGCAACGCGCGCTACGCCCGCGATCCCGAGCCGGTGGAGGAGGGCTGCGGCTGCCCCACCTGCCAGAGCTACAGCCGGGCCTACCTGCGCCATCTGTTCATGGCCCGGGAGCTATTGGCCTATCGCCTCAACACCCTTCATAATCTGCACTACATCCTGAACCTGATGGCCGGATTGCGCCGCGCCATCCGCGAGGGACGCTACCAGGCCTTCGCCCGCCAGGTGCTTTCCGGTTTGGCCGGGGACCAGGGGGAGGAGGCGGCATGAACCAGGGAGGAAAAGATGTTTGATCTGTTCACTGCCACTCCGGCTTGGGCCCAGGATGGTGGCGCCGCTGGCGGTTTGGGGAGCCTGCTCTCGGGCCCGCTGCCCATGCTGGTCTTGATGTTCGCGGTCTTTTATTTCCTGCTCATCCGGCCGCAGCAGAAAAAAGCCAAGCAGCACAAGGAGATGCTCGGAAACCTCCGCAAGGGCGACAACGTGTTGACCAGCGGCGGCCTCTACGGCAAGATCACCGGCATCACCGACAACGTGGTGGTGCTGGAGGTGGCCCCCCAGGTGCGGGTGAAGGTCAGCCGCGGTCACATCGCCGGCGTCGGCGGCGGCGAGGCCCCGGCCGCCCCGGCCCCCGAAAAGAAATAACGGCGATTCCGCCGCTTTTTCCGACCCGAGCCCCCGGTCCCGGCCGCCAGCGGCGCGGCGGGGCCCATGGGGGCGCGGGCGATCAAACCTAAAGCCGGGCCGCGCACCCGCGCGGCCGGCCTCGGGAGTGGACCTTGCCAAGGAATTTCACCTACAAGCTGACCCTGGTGGCGGTCATCCTGATCGTGGCCGTCTTCTACCTCATCCCCAGCCTGGGGCCCAAGCTGCCCTCGTGGTGGACCAGCTTCCTGCCCTCGGAGCAGATCCGCCTGGGCCTGGACCTCCAGGGCGGCATGCACCTGATCCTGGAGGTGGAGGTGGAAAAGGCCGTGGCCTCCAGCGTGGAGCGGGCCAGCCAGGACCTGCAGCGCCGGATGCGCGACGAAAACATCCGGGCCAGCAAACCCGAGGCCAACGACCAGCGCCAGATTAAGCTGAACCTGCTGGCCGAGTCCGAGCGGGCCAAGTTCGAGGACCTGGTGCACAACACCATGCCCGACTATAAGGTGGAATCCACCCGGACCGAGAAAGAGGGCCAGGTGGCGGTGGTGCTGGGGCTGAAGCCCGAGGCGGTCAAGAGCATCGAGAGTCAGGCCGCCAGCCAGGCCCTGGAGACGATCCGCAACCGCATCGACCAGTTCGGCG
This sequence comes from Desulfarculus sp., assembly GCA_020216625.1. Lineage (GTDB taxonomy): Bacteria > Desulfobacterota > Desulfarculia > Desulfarculales > Desulfarculaceae > JACRDC01. The sequence goes on along the minus strand of JAIUYB010000234.1, from coordinate 3,287 downwards.
TCAGCGAGCCGGAGATCGTGCCCCAGACCGGCGGGCGCATCCTGGTGCAACTGCCCGGCGTCAAGGACCCCCAGCGGGCCATCGCCCTGATCGGCAAGACCGCCCAGTTGGAGTTCAAGCTGGTGGACGAGACCGTGGACCCGCGCAGCGCGGGCAAGGGTCCCCTCCCAGCCGGCAGCGAGCTGGCCTATCTGCAAAGCCGGGACCGTGGCACCGGCCGGGTGAACAAAGAGCCCATCGTCATCCGCTCCCGGGCCAGCATGACCGGCGAGACCATCACCGACGCCCGGGTCCAGTTCGACAGCCAGGGCCACGAGCCCTATGTCTCGGTTTCCTTCAACAGCGCCGGCGCGCGTCAGTTCGCCGACCTGACCAGCCGCAACGTCAAAAAGAAGCTGGCCATCGTGCTGGACGGCAAGGTGCAGTCGGCCCCGGTCATCCAGGAGGCCATCACCGGCGGCGAGGCCCGCATCTCCGGCGACTTCACCCTGGAGGACGCCCGTGACCTGGCGGTGGTGCTGCGCTCCGGCGCCCTGCCGGCTCCGGTCAAGATCTTGGAGGAGCGCATCGTGGGTCCGAGCCTGGGCCGCGACAGCATCAACCAGGGCATCATCTCCGCCCTGGTGGGCGGGGCCCTGGTGCTCTTGTTCGTGCTGGTTTACTACAAGCTTTCCGGGCTGGCGGCGGACTTCGCCCTGATCCTGAACCTGGTCCTGATCATGGCCGCCCTGGCCGCCTTCCAGGCCACCCTGACCTTGCCCGGCATCGCGGGCATCATCCTGACCATCGGCATGGCGGTGGACGCCAACGTCTTGATAAACGAACGTATTCGCGAGGAACTGCGGTTGGGCAAGACCCCGGCCGCGGCGGTGGAGGCCGGCTATGGCCGGGCCACGGTGACGATCCTGGACGCCAACATCACCACCCTGATCACGGCCCTGGTGCTGTTCCAATTCGGCACCGGCCCCATCAAGGGCTTCGCGGTGACCTTGACCATCGGCTTGGCCAGCAGCATGTTCACGGCCATCATCGTCACCCGGCTTTGCTTCGACTATGTGATCCAGCGCTACCGGCCCCGGAGCCTGAGCATCTAACAAGAACCTTGGGCTGCGGCGCCCTGGCGCGCCGGCTGGCTGACAAACGCCCGGCAATCGCGGAGTTGACATGCAACTTATCAGACCCGACATCAACATCGACTTCATGGGCAAACGCAACCTGCTCATGCTGCTATCGGCCGCCCTGCTGGTCCTGAGCCTGATCCCCCTGCTGATCAACGGCGGACCCAACTACGGCATCGACTTCTCCGGCGGCATCCTGGTCCAGGTGAAGTTCCAGAAGCCCACCGACGCCGGCGCGGTCAAGGCAGCTTTGAAACCCATCGGCATGGACGACTCCCTGGTGCAGCGCTTCGGCAAGGTCGAGGACAGCGAGTTCCTGATCCGCGCCCAGAAGCCCGGCCTGGAGTTGGCCGGGCTGGACCAAAAGCTGTCCCAGGCCCTCAACGCATCCTATGGCGACGGCTTCGAGGTGCGCCGGGTGGAGACCGTGGGTCCCAAGGTGGGCAAGGACCTGCGCGAGCAGGCCCTGATGGCGATCTTCTTCGCCTTGCTCTTGATGGCGGTCTACATCTCCGGCCGGTTCGAGGCCAAATGGATCCTCTCGGCGGTGATGGCCGGCGTCTTGGTGGCCACCGCCCTGCTCACCCATTGGATCCTGGCCACGGTGCTGGGTCTGCCCGACACCCTGGTGATGATCGCCCAGATCGTCATCGCCCTGGGCGTGACCCTGGCCGCCTGCTGGGTGCTGCGCCTGCGCTACGCCATGGGCGCGGTGGTCAGCCTTTCCCACGACGTGATGATCACGGTGGGCATCTACACCCTGTGCGGCAGGGAGTTCAACCTCTCCAGCGTGGCCGCCATCCTCACCGTCATCGGCTACTCGCTCAACGACACCATCATCGTCTATGACCGCATCCGCGAGAACCTGCGCAAGGGCGCCCGCGGCGTCTCCTTCGAACAGGTAATCAACGAATCGGTCAACCAAACGCTTAGCCGCACCATCCTGACCAGCGGCACCACCTTGCTGGTGTTGGTCTGCCTGTTCCTGCTGGGCGGCGGCGTCATCGAGGACTTCGCCCTGGCCCTGCTCCTGGGCGTGGCGGTGGGCACCTACTCCTCGGTCTACGTGGCCAGCCCCATGCTGCTGTTGATGCCCCAGGGCGGCGGGGTCAAGCTCAGCCTGCCCCAGGCCGCTCCGGCCAAGCCGGCCGCCAAACCGGCCCCCAAGCCGGCTCCGGGGCCCGAACCAGAGGAGATGAACGACGACCCCCACCGCCCCGCCAATATCCGCCGGGTGCGGGGCCGCACGGCCAAGGTCAGCCGCTCCAAACGCAAGAAGCACTAATTATTGTATAAATTACTAGCGAACCCCGCGTGCGCGCCTTCGGCGGATCCTGCCGGAGGCCGCTGCCTTTTTGCTTGCCAAGGCCGCCGCGGGCTGGTTAAGGTTTAGCCCCATGGGGCGCATCATCACCATAGCCAACCAAAAAGGCGGGGTGGGCAAAACCACCACCGCGGTCAACCTGGCCGCTGGCCTGGCCGCGGCCGAACAGGAAACCCTCTTGGTGGATTGCGACGCCCAGGGCAACGCCACCAGCGGCCTGGGGGTCAAGCTGGGCCAGGATCAGCCCACCCTCTACCAAGTCCTGATCGGCGCCCGCGAGCCCCAGGAGGCCATCCGCGACACCGAGTTGAGCCACCTCAAGCTCATCGGCAGCGACGTGAACCTCTTTGGGGCCGAGATGGAGCTGGCTTCCTCGGCCGAACGCGAGTATCTCTTGGCCAAGGTCCTGGCCAAGCTGGGCGAGCGTTTCCGCTTCATCATCCTGGATTGCCCTCCCTCCCTGGGCCTGTTGACCCTCAACGCCCTGACCGCCTGCCAGTCGGTTCTGATCCCCATGCAGTGCGAGTACTACGCCCTGGAGGGCCTGACCCAGCTCCTGCACACCGTGGCCCGGGTGCGCCGCACCCATAACCCCGGCCTGGGCTTGCTGGGCATCCTGCTGACGATGTATGACGGCCGCAACAACTTGAGCCGCCAGGTGGCCGAGGACGTGCGCGGCCATTTTGGCAAATTGGTGTTCCGCAGCGTGGTGCCGCGCAACGTGCGCCTGTCCGAGGCCCCCAGCCACGGCAAGCCGGTGCTGCTCTACGACGTCAAGAGCAGCGGGGCCCAGGCCTACCTGGACCTGGCGCGCGAGGTGCTTTCCGGCGGGCCCAGCCAGGATA
>JAIUYB010000233.1 GCA_020216625.1 Desulfarculus sp. | reverse complement strand
GGCGGGGCCTTCATGCTGGTGGTCTGCGGCCTGGCCCAGTTTTTGGTGAACCCCCCGGCCGGCTACCGGCCCGAGGGCATGCCCGCCCCCAGCCAGAACGCGGCCACCCACAAGCAGGACTTCGCCCCCATGGAGATGCTTCGGACCGGGGCCTTCTATAAGTTGTGGTTGATGTTCGCCATCGGCTCCGGGGCCGGCCTGATGATCATCGGCAACGTGGCCGGCATGGCCAAGCAGAGCCTGGGCCAGATGGCCTGGATCGTGGTGGCCCTGATGGCCATCGGCAACGCCGGCGGCCGGGTGGCGGCGGGCCTGCTCTCGGATCGCATCGGCCGCACCCGCACCATGCTTTTGATGATGGGCCTCCAGGCGGTGGTGATGTTCGCCCTCCTGCTGGTGGGCGCCTCCCAGGCCTGGTTCGTGGTTCTGGCCGCCACCCTGATCGGCTTCAACTACGGCACCAACCTCTCGCTGTTCCCCTCGGCCACCAAGGACTACTTCGGCCTCAAGCACTTCGGGGTCAACTACGGCCTGGTCTTCACCTCCTGGGGCGTGGGCGGCTTCGTCCTGCCCAAGCTCTCCCAGATGGTGGTGGCCGCCACCGGCAGCTTCAGCACCGCCTACATCGTGGCTGGCTCGCTCCTGCTGGTGGCCTCCGGCCTGAGCCTCATCACCAAGGCTCCGGAGAAGCTGGTGGGCGCGGTGCGGCCCGAGTTCGCCAGCCCGGCGGCTGGCGCGCCCCCGGCCATGGCCGCCAGCCCCTTCTTCACCCACATGCTGCGCAAGGGGCGCAGCACCGACTAGGAAACAAGGAAGGCGCGGGGCCGGTGTCCGGCGGCCCCGCCCCAGCCTACCCCGTCGGCTGACCCGCGCGCCTCCGACCGCGCCGGTCAGCCGGCCCTTTTTTGTCCTCCCGCCCCGGACTTGCCGCCCTGGTCAAGATTACCTATATTTAAGGGCGCAATAAGGAGGCCAGCCATGGAGTGTTCCGCCGAGCCCACGGGCTTTCACTACGTAGGCAATCTGATTCGTCCCCCCAGCGAGGCCGACAGCATCCTGATCCAGGCCACCGTGGGCTGCTCCCACAACAAGTGCTCGTTTTGCTGCACCTATCGCGACAAGCGCTTCGCCATAAAAGACCAGGCCATCCTGGAATCGGACCTGCGCTTCGCCGAGAAATACTGCCGCCGCCAGAGCCGGGTATTCATCATGGACGGCGACGCCCTGATCATGCCCATGCCCCGCTGGGAGTGGCTTTTAGGCGAGATCCAGCGCCGCCTGCCCTGGGTGACCCGGGTGGGGGCCTACGCCAACGCCAAGGGCGTGTCCCTGAAATCCGACGCCGACCTGGCCCGGCTCAAGGAGCTGGGCCTGGGCATCGTCTACTACGGCGTGGAAAGCGGCGACGCTGACGTGCTCAAGGCGGTGAACAAGGGCAGCAGCCCGCAGAAGCTCATCACCCAGGGGAAACGCATCAAGGCCGCCGGCATTCGGCTATCGGTGACGGTGCTGGTGGGCCTGGGCGGGGTGGAGGGCAGCCTGAAGCACGCCCGGGCCACCGGCGAGCTGCTCAGCGAGATGGACCCGGATTTCGTGGGCGCCCTGACCCTGATGCCCATCCCCGGCACCCCCCTGGGCGACGAGGTGCTGGCTGGACGCTTCCGCCATCCGGACAAGCTGGGCATGCTGCGCGAGTTGCGGGAGATGATCGCCAGCACCCACCTGAGCGGCGGGCTCTTCTACGCCAACCACGCCAGCAACTATCTGCCCATCCGGGCCCGACTGCCCCAGGACAAGGAGCGCACCCTGGCCCTGATCGACGCCGCCCTGGGCGGCAAGGTGGGGCTGAAGCCGGAGTGGCTGCGGGCGCTGTAGCCCACCGGACGGGCCAGGTCTCAGACCTGGCCCACCAGCACGATGCCCAGCACGATGCTGCCCAGGCCCAGGTATTGGGCCAGGCTGAGGCTTTCACCGAAGACCAGGGCCGCGCCCAGCACCACCACCACGAAATTGGTGCCGGAAATCGCCGGGGCCGCCACGGAAACAGGCAGTCTATCCAGGGCCTTGCCTAATAAGTGAACATTAAGGATGAAGAAGGCCAGGGCCAGCCAAAGCCAGGGGGAGTGCAAACCGGTCGCCGCCCCCTGGCGGGACTGCTTTATCAAGAGGTTGCCAATACCGGCGCTGACCCCGGAACCCAGCATCATCATCCAGCCCCACAACCCATCGTTGGCCATGGTCCCTCCCTGGCCGGTCCGAAACCAGCGACCCGGCCGACAACCTCTGGTTTCCGTTGTTAACCAGCCGGGAAAAGATCGGCCACGACCCGGCGCGCCTCGTCCAGCCAGGCCGCGCGTTCATCCGGGGTGCTGGTGACCACCACGCTGAAGGTGCGGCGCTCCACCCGGGCCATGCCGCAGAACCCCGCCACGCAGTTTCGCCAGATTGACTCCAGGGGATCGCCGAAATACTCGGCCTCGCGCTGGGCCGGGGTGTCGGCGGTGTTGAAGACCAGGAGGGTCTTGCCGCGCAAAAGGCCCAGGGGCACTCCCTCGCCGCTGTCGCCGGGCAGAAACTCATAGGCCACCCCGGGCCGCAGCACCCGGTCCAGCCAACCCACCAGGGCCGCCGGCGGCATGCCCCACCAGTTGGGATGCACCACCACCAAACCGTGACAGGCGGTCAGATTCGCGCAGTGCCGCGCAATCAACTCCGGCAGACGCGCGGCGCGGTGCAATTCCGCCGCCGGCAGCAGGGGGGCGAAGCCCTCGGCGCAAAGGTCGTGGAACACCACCGCGTGGCCCAGGTCGGTCAGGGTTTCGTGGCAGACGCGGGCGATGGCCGCGTTGAGACTCTGTGCCCGGGGGTGGGCCAGAATCAGCAGGATGTTCATGGCCCTAGTTGGCCGGCATGGGTTTGGGGCCGCCGTTGGCCGGGTTGGGGGCGGCCGAAGCACCCTGGGCCAGAAGGTATTTCTCGGCCAGCGCCTGGAGGTCCTGAGTGTTGGCCTCCACCACCCGCCAATAACCCTCGGGACTGCGCTGCATGCCCAGGCGCAGGCGGCGGTCGTTGACCGGGTCGCTGAGCAACACCTGGGCCTGATCGCCCTCCACCGTCACCGAGCCCAGGGCCACCAGGGTCCAGGAGCTGGGCAGGTTGTCGCGTTCCTTGTCCTCGATGGCCCGCACCACCCGGTCGCGCACCTGCTCGGTGATGGGGGCCATGAAGGCGGAAAGTATCTGCTTGACCACGTCGCGCTGCTGGTTCTTTTCCTGGGAGGGGAAAATCATCTCGACGATGGCGTCTTTTTGCGAGGCGATGACCCGGCCCAGGTCCACGTAGGCCAGGAACAGGCGGGAATCGTGATTATGGACGGCCTTGCCGATCTGGTAGAGCGACCAATAGGGGCTGCGGAGATAGTGCTGGGTGATCAGGAAGCCGCCCACGGCCAGGGCCGCCACAAGTACCCAGGGGAAATAGCGGCGCATGGCCTAGGACCGTCCCTTCCCGTCGAGTTTGCTGGCTCCCCCGCCGGCCGGGGTCATGCCATCTTTGCTGAACAGCACCTCCCCCACCACCCGGTCGGCCTCGTCGGCCGCGTCCAAGAGCTCCTGGACCTTTTCCAGCATCTCCAGGCGCAACTCCTCCTCGGCGTTGGCAAAGGCGTCGGACCAGGCCCCAGAGGCCAGAAACTCCTTGAATTCTTGCAGGTCCTTGAGTTTCAGCATGGCGGCAGTATAGGCCCGGTCCGGCCGACTGTCAACGCGCCTGGCGGGTTTGCTCACCCGCGCGCACCAGCACCGGCGCGCCTCGTGCACCAAGGGGCGAAAGTCCCAGCTTGCCGGACAAGTCACCGTTGTTGATGGCCAATTCCAGGCGCTCCAGGGAGTTGAACAAGGCCAGGGGTTGGCCGGGCGCGGCGGCGGCGTAACAGGAAGACAAGCCCTCCACCACCAGCCCACCCAGCTCCACCCGTGCCGGACGGCCGTCCAGGAACTCCTCCACCAAACCGCGCTCCAAGTTGGTGATCAGATTGCCGAAACGGTCGGCGAAAAGTACCTGGCCGCGCAAGGCGTCATTATCCCGACGCGGCAAGGGCCATTCCAGGCGGACCGGGTCCGCCACCTCCGGACCCAGGCTGGCGGGCGACACCCCCCGGGCCAGGTGGGCCGCCACCGGGGCGAAGACGTCGCGGCCGTGGAAGGTGGCCGAGACCGTGGGTCGGAAATATCGCGCATTGGTCAGATGATAGGCCTTGGCCCCGGGATCGGCCCGCAGCGGCGGGGTGAACAGGCCATTGTCCGGCCCCACCCAATATTGGCCCAGGGCGGCGATGGCGAGTCCCCGGCGTTGGCTCCCCACCCCGGGGTCCACCACCGCCAGATGCACCGTCCCGGCCGGGAAGACCCCCAAAATCTGCTCCAACACCAGGGCCCCGCCCCACACGTCCTGGGAGGCCACGCCGTGGCTCAGGTCCACCAGGCGGGCCCTTGGACAAACGCCCAGAATCACCCCCTTCATCTGACCCACGAAGAGATCCGGGCCAAAGTCGCTGGTCAGGGTGATGATCGGCGGATTCATGGCTTGAGCAGCAGGGGCAGGATCTCCCCGGCCCGGCCCAGAAGGCTTGAGTCCACCTGCCCGGTGTTGGGGGTGGGGTCCAGGTTGACCTCGATGACATAGGCCCCGGCGCGGCGCGCCACCTGGGCCAGGCTGGCCGCTGGCTGCACCACCGCCGAGGTGCCCACCACCAGCATCACCTGGCTCTCGGCCGCCGCCCGCCAGGCCCTCCCCAGCAGGTCTTCATCCAGGGATTCGCCGAACCAGACCACGTCCGGCCTGAGCAGGCCGCCGCACTCCGGACAAAGAGGCGGCGCGGGCAGGTCCAGGCGGCGCTCC
>JAIUYB010000232.1 GCA_020216625.1 Desulfarculus sp. | reverse complement strand
AACAGGCCCAGCAATCCCCGGCGCAGCCAGACCGGAGCCCAGGCCGCTTGCAGCAGCCAGCGGTCCAGGGCCAGGCCGGTGAGCAGGCAGAGCAGGGAACCCAACACCAGGGCCACCCGGCGATGGCCGAAGACCCCGCCCAGGACCAGGCCCAGGACCAGGACGGCCCAGGCCAGGCGGCGCTGATCCTCCGGCCCCCGCCAAAGGCGGGCCAGGAGATAGGCCGGTCCCAGCAGGATGATGGGGAAGACCAGGTCGCCCACCAGCAGGTTGCGCCAGAAGTTCAGGCAGTTGACCAGGCTGCCCCGGGAGGCGTCCTCGGTGTTGATCTCCAGCATCCACTGCGAGACGTAGCCGTAAAAATTGAGTATCGCGTAGGGGTTGGTGACCAGGAACACCACCAGGGCCGCCAGGCCGGCCAAGAGGCTCTGGCCCAGCCAGGCCCAGGGCCGGTGGCGGTCGTGGAGCAAGATGGGAAAGACCAGGCCCAGAAAACCGCTGGTGACGGTGCTGCCCATGGCCAGGCCCAGGCAGGCCCCGCTGAGCCAGAGCCGCCCGGGGTGGAAGCCCTCATCCCCCCGGCGATACAGCAGATACAGGGCCAGCAGGCCCCAGGCCGCGGCCCAGGTGTGGGGTTTGGTGACCAGGGCCATCCAGAAGGGCAGGCTGGACAAGGCCCAGGCGGCCATGGCCAAGCCGGCGGCCCCGGGACCGGCCAGGCGCGCGGCCCACAACCCCAGGACCAGCATCACCCCCAGATAACCGGCCACGCTCAGCCAGCGCCCGGCCAGATACATCCTGGCCAGGTGCTCGGGATGCTTGAAGTAATGTCCCAGATCGCTGGTGATGTCGATCAGGCCCAGGAGCTTGCCGGCATACAGCGCCGCGCCCACCGGATAGACAAAGGCCCCGCCATAGACATAGAAGCCGGGGTCCAACCGGAGGCGGGCCGGGTCCATGCGCGACAGGGCGTGGTAGATGTGGCGCTCGTCCATGGCCGCGCTGCCCAAAAGGTAGGCCCGCAGGGTGATCAGGCCCTCCTCCCGGCCCAGCCTGACCTCAGGGTCCCAGCGGGGCAGACCCTCGCGCAGTTGCTCGCCGGCGGCCAGGCGGCGGGCGGCCTCGGCCCCGTGCCGGGACTCCCACTCCAGGTGGCGCTGGCGCGAGGCGTTGATGGCCGCGATCTGTTCCGGACCGGGCAATCGCCCGCCGGTGATGATCGCCACCCGGGCGGCGTCGGGCAGACCCCAGAAGGAGCAAGCCAGCAGCAACAGGGCGGCCAGGCCCCAGAGCAGCCAGGGCCAGGGGCCGAGGCCGACGATGGGCGCGGCGGGTGACAAAGGGCCGGGCCGCGTCGGAGGAAGGCTCATGCGGTTCACCTCGCGGGAAGGGGATAAGCCCAGGACGGGGACCATGATAAGGCATGGCCGACCCCGGGTCCATGGCCAAGCCGAGCCCGCCGTCTTCCACATAGCGGAAAAAGACGGCCCGCCAGCGTTGACATGTCCGGGACAGCGTGTGATATTTACGCTTTCTTCGCCTGGAAAGGGACCGGAACATGGACCATCTTCGCCAACAAGATCCCGCGCTGGCCGAGCTGATCAGCCGCGAGGCCCGGCGTCAGGCCTCGGTGCTGCGGATGATTCCCTCCGAAAACTACGCCTCCCACGCCGTGCTGGAGGCCACCGGCTCCTGCCTGAGCAACAAATATTCCGAGGGTTACGCCCACTTCCGCTATTACCAGGGTCAGGAATTCATCGACCGCATCGAGGATCTGGCCGTGGAGCGGGCCACGACCCTTTTTGGGGCCGAGCACGCCAACCTCCAGCCCTATTCCGGCAGTCCGGCCAACATGGCGGTCTACTTCGGCCTGCTCAAGCCCGGCGACCGGGTGATGGGCATGGACCTCAGCGCCGGCGGCCACCTGACTCATGGCGCAAAGGTTAGTTTTTCCGGTAAGTTCTACCAGGTGCGTCAGTATGGTCTGGATCCGTCCACCCAGCTTATCGACTACGAGGCCGCCCGCCGCCTGGCCAAGGAGTGGCAGCCCCGCCTGATCTTCACCGGGGCCAGCTCCTATCCCCGAGTCATCGATTTCGCCGCCTTCCGCTCCATCGCCGATGAGGTGGGGGCCTACCTGGTGGCGGACATCAGCCATATCTCGGGGTTGTGCCTCAGCGGCGACCATCCCCACCCCCTGCCCCAGGTGGACGTGGTCACCACCACCACCCACAAGCTGCTGCGCGGCCCCCGGGGCGGCATGATCCTCTGCCGGGGCGCGCTGGGCCCCAAGATCGACAAGGCGGTCTTCCCCGGCCTGCAGGGCGGGCCCCACAACCACGTCACCGCCGCCATCGCGGTGGCCCTGGGCGAGGCCGCCCGGCCCGAGTACGCCGAGTATTGCCACCAGGTGGTCAAAAACGCCAGGGCCCTGGCCCAGGGGCTCCGGGAGCGGGAGTTCAGCCTGATCACCGGCGGCACCGACAACCACCTGGTGCTGATCGACGCCACCGCCCTGGGGCTGACCGGCAAGATCCTGGCCGTGGCCCTGGAAGAGGCCGGCATCGTGGCCAACGCCAACAAGATCCCCTTCGACCCCCGCCCGGCCGACGATCCCAGCGGCCTGCGCCTGGGAACCCCGGCTTTGACCACCCGGGGATTCAAAGAGGCCGAGATGGATCAAGTGGCTGATATGATTCATCAGGTCTCGCGGAATACCTCCAGACCCGAGGTCTTGGCCAAAATCAAGGCCCGGGTGGAGACCCTCTGCGCCCAGTTCCCGGCGCCGGGACTGCCGGAGTAGAGCCAATTTTTTGAACCCCGGCCCCCATCTGGCGGTATTGGTTTTTGAACGCAGTAAAAGTCTTGTAAAGCAAGTAGTTATCTGCTTAAGGCGAACCGCTCCCCCCGGGGGCGGTTCAAATTTTTGTACCACGATCTGAGTGCCACCCAATGGCCGCCGGAAAGGGCTGGAAAGGTAACGTCTCGAAACATTAAGATAATTAAGCCAGAAGCCCGGCGATGAAAGATCGGGCACGGCTATTGCAACCAGAACTGGCAGCCAGCTTCTGCAACCCTTTTCTCCTTTTCAGGTAACGCCGGGCCCCCTCAGCCCGGCGTTACCTGTTTTTCGGGCCGGAGACTCCGCGCGCTCGCCTGGATAACTGCCTAGAAACTCATGCCTAAAAAGAAGCGTGGCCGGGATGGCCCTGCGGAGGGCCTCCGGCCGCTAAAACTGGCACCGACCTTGCTTTCAAAAAGGGCACCAGCTTCTCAAACCCTTTCTCCTTTTCTTGTAAGCACCGGGTCGCCAGCCCGGTGCTTGCTTTTGGGGCCCCGGATTTCAGCGCGCCAAAAAGCAACGGACCGGGGGCAACCCGGTCCGGCGGGGACGGCGCCTTGAGTTGGGCTGGGGGGATCGTTCAGTAGCCCAGTTTGCGCAGGCCCTTGTCCTGGCGCGACCACTTGGGCTCCACCCGCACGAAAAGATCGAGGAAGACCGGGCCGCCCAGGAGCCGCTCCAGGTCCTGGCGGGCGGCGGTGCCGATTTTCTTCAGCATTTGCCCACCCTTGCCGATCAGGATCGCCTTCTGGCCCTCGCGCTCGGCGTGGATGGTGGCGGTGATGGCGGTGGGGCGGCCCTCCTCCTCCGGCTCCAGGAACTCGTCAACCGTCACCGCCACCGAGTAGGGCAGCTCCCGCTCGGTCAGGCGGAAGACCTTTTCCCGAATCAGCTCCCCGGCCAGGAAGCGCTCGCTCAAGTCGGTGAGCATCTCCTCGGGGAAGAGCGGCTCGCCCTCGGGCAGGCAGCGGCCCAGCTCGGTGAGCAGGGCCGGGCAGCCGTCGCCGGTCTGGGCGCTGATGGGCACCACCGCCGCCCACTGCCCCCAGGCCGTCACCCGCTGCAGGATCGGCAGCAGGGCGGTCTTGTCGGCCACCAGGTCGATTTTGTTCAGGGCCAGCACCACCGGCTTGCCTCCGGCCAGTACCTGGTGGGCCACCTCCTGGGCCTCGGCCAACCCCCGGGGGCTGACCTCGGCCATGAACAGCACCGCGTCCACCTCCTCCAGGGTGGCCAGGGCGGTCTGGACCATGCGCTGGTTCAGGGCCCGGCGGGCGGCGTGCAGACCGGGGGTGTCCAGGAAGACCACCTGGCGCTGGGGGTCGTTGTGCACCCCCAGGATGCGGTGGCGGGTGGTCTGGGGCTTGTCGCTGGTGATGGCCAGCTTGAAGCCCAGCACCTGGTTGAGGAAGGTGGACTTGCCCGCGTTGGGCGGTCCCAGGATGGCCACGAATCCGCTTCTCATCTGCCTAGCCTGCCTCCTCGTCCGCCGGCGGTCCGGCCGGGGGCCGGGATCCGCCGAAACGCCGCCAGGCCCGCCGGCGGCTGCTTCGGGCCTGGTCATAGGCCTCCTGGAAAATCTTTCGCCGCCGCGCCAGCCGGTCCAGCCCCCAGCCCGCGGCCAGCAAGCCTACACCGGCCAGAAGCAAAATGAAACCCAAGAGCAGCCGGGTCTGGGGCGCGTCCTCCACCCCGCTGTGGACCAGGTAGCGGATGCTGCCCCAGACCGGGATGATCAGCGAGATGGCCAGCACCCCCAGCCCGAAAAGCCCCAGGGCCAGGGCCCGCAACCGGGCCCGTCTCCGGGCGTGCCGTCGCGCCAACGCCGCCCGGGCCCGGCTCTCCGCCACCAGTTCGGGGTCGGGCGCGGGCGGGGTGGTCATGGACCGGACCTAGCCCTGGGCCTGGGGCAGGTGCACCAGACAGCGCACCCCGCCTCCCGGGGCCGGCCCCAGGCTGAGTTGGCCCAGGCTGCGCCGGACCACCAGGCTGGCCACCGGCAGGCCGAAGCCGGTGCCCAGGGGCTTGCTGGAACGGAAGGGCGCCATCAGGCCCCCCAGCTCCCC
>JAIUYB010000231.1 GCA_020216625.1 Desulfarculus sp. | reverse complement strand
TGCAGGGCATAGCCAGCCACGCCGCCGGCCAGACCGCCGCCCACCGCGCCGACCACCGCGCCCTGGACCTTGCCGGTGATCAGGTAGCCCAGCACCGCGCCGCCCACCGCGCCGACCACCGCACCTCCGGCGGTGGACATCTGCAGGTCCTTTTCCTGGTTACGCAGGACTTGAATCGGCTGGTAACACTGCTGGAAATAGGTCACTTGGGTGGTCTGCGGGGGCAGGGTCGAACAACCACTGACCAACACCAGCAGAGCCGTCAGGGCGCCAACCGCGCCCATGGTGAGATGCATCCCGCGCCTTCTGCTCAACATATTTCTCCCCCGTCCAGTTATAGTTGCCGATGGATATGAGTCATGGCCCCGGATGGGCCCAACGCTTCCTAGCGCAAGTTTTCCGGCAGGATGTCGGCCCGCACCTGGGCCTTGGTAAAGGCTCCGGGCTGGCTCCGGTATAGTTCCACGTGTTTCTCCAGCATCGACCAGTGTTGGCGGAAGGTCTTGCTCAGACCGTCCTGCCCGCGAAGCTCGTCGGAGATGCGCATCATCTGGGCCTTGAAGACATTAGGGTCGTAGTTGCGGCTTTCCTTGACCCGATCCAGGTAGAAGTTCAGAGACTCGTTGAATATCTCGTCCATGCGCCGGATGTCCTGCTGGAACTTGGCCACGGTCTGCTCGACCCGCTTTTGGGATTCGGGGTCGTTGGCCTTGCTGGCCACCTTGGCGTTGAAGTCCTGCAGGGTCATCTCCAGGAACTTGCGTCGCACGGCGTAGCTAAGCAGGGATTCGGCGGTGAACATGGCGGTGCGGATCACGCCCTTGGCGCTCTCGGCCCGCTGCTCGGCGATGATGCTGTTGTTGGCCTTCATCACGTCGCGCAGGTATTTGAGATTCTTTTTCTCGGCTTCGTTGGTGGCGCTCTTCAGCATGCGGTCGATCTGGCCGATGGGGTCCTGGGTCTGGTCCATCTCCTTGGCCAGGGCGCCCGGGGTCGCGCCGGCCTCGGGTTTCTGCTCGCCCAGCTTGGCCCATTCGCCCTTCAGGGCCTGCTCGCGGGTCCGGGGGGTCTGGATGCCGGCGATGACCAGGCGCAGGCCCAGGTCCTCGGCGCGGTAGGGGGCCTGCCCCAGATAGAGGGGCATCTCCTCGCGGCGGCCGGGCAGGATTTCGGGTTGGGTTTTGAGGTAGCTGCCACCCTTGATGACGAAGCCGCCGATCCCGCCGTGGACGCGATGTCCCACCGAGAAGCTGAACAGGTCCAGCACCATCTCGCTGACGTTGCCGGCGGTGTCGAACAGACCCAGGGGATTGGCGCAGCGGCTGCCGATCCAGGCCGGTTTCTCCGGCAGCTTGGCCGCGCCCTTGTCGGTGAAGACCGCGAAGTCAGACAAGGGCTTGTCCTGCAGGGGGAACATGTCTTCCTGGTTGAATTGCAGCTCGCTCAGCATTTGGCCGCCCCGGGCGGCGTATTCCCACTCCGCCTCGGTGGGCAGTCGCAAAAAGGCGGCGCGCCCGTCGGCGAACTGGGGCAGAGGGTTGGGCTTTTGCTTGAGCAGCCACTCGGTGTAGGCGGCGGCGAACTGCTGGGCCTCCAACCAGGAGATGTTGGTCATCGGCCGGGCGTCGTCGGGCCCCAGGGGCGGGGCTTGGGCCTCGGCCTGGGGCTGTCCCAGGCGGCGCACCGCCTCCCATTGCTGCCGGCTCACCTCGTACTTGCCGATCAGGTAGTAGTAGCCCTTGGCGGTTTTGTCGTCGGGGTTGGGGCAGCGGCCGTCGCCCTGCCGGGCGCACTTGGTCAGTTTTTCGCGCCAGGCCGGGGGCAGATCCTCCAGGAGGAAGGCTCCCGCCAGGTGGGCCCGGCGGCGGGCCTCCATGAAGGCCAGATCTGGACGAGAGCAGTCGGTGCAGCCCAGATCGAGTTTCAGGTCGCCCAGATAGCCGGAGGCGGGCACGCAGACGTGGCGGAAGACCATCTGGCCGCCGCCGGGCATGGGCAACACGATGTCCAACTCCGAGGGGTTGGGATTGGTGGCCTTGTCCAGGGTGGGGGTCTTGGGGGCCAGGCCTCCCCGGACCTGGGGGCATTCCAGGGCCCAGGCCGGGCCGACCGGAGCGGCGCCGGCCAACAGCGTGGCCAGGAACAGCACGCCGGCCAGGAGCGAGGCGGCCTGGCGAAGGGCGCGCCGAGGGCGGGGCGGGGTATTGAGTGGCTGATCATACATCGCGCAAGACCTCCGATGGTTCGATGCCGGCCACCCGCCAGGCGGCCGAGGCCGCGCCCAGGACCGAGGCCAGCAGGGTCAGGACCAGCACCACCAGGCCATGGCTGGGCGACAGCCGGCAGACCGCCTCGCCCGGGCAGACCCGGGGGCCGAAGTGCTGGTTGATAACCAGGGCCGCCACCGCGTAGAGCACCAGGGCCACCCCCACCCCCAGGACGCTGGTCGCCCCGGCCTGGATCATCGGGAACCAGACCAAGTCGCCGGTGGCGAAGCCCAGCAGCCGGGCCACGCCCAGGTGACGCATCTTGCGTCGCACGTTGGCCAGGCTGTTGGCTGCCGTGGCCGCGAAATAACCCAACACCGCCACCGAGGCCAACAGCCCGAAGATGATGGTGAAGGCCCGGTCCAGGCTCTGCACCGCCTCGATCTCCTCGGCCCGGGTGTGCACCTCCAGCTTCCGGCTCAGGAGCGTGTCGCGCAGGGCGGCCACCTCGTCCAGACCTTTGGCGTAGAGGCGGAAACTGGGATAGACCCGAGGCGATTCCGGCCGGGGCGCCCCCTCCCATCCCAGGTTCGGAACCGCGAAACCGTCGCGATAGTCCTCGGTGGCCTCCAGCAAATCCAGGGGTGCGTAGGCCGTCTCCTGGGCCTGGGCCTCCAGTGGCAGCACCCCCGCCAGCTTCAGTCCCAGGCGGGCTTCCTGGCGTTGGCCAGCCACCATCCGCCCCACCCGGCCCACCAGGTCCTGGCCCGGGCCCAATCCCAGCTTCCGCGCCGCCGACCAGGAGAGCACCACCTGACCCTGGCCGGGGGTTGGCAGGCCCCAGCGCCGCAGCAGGGGATCCCCGTCCGCGGTGGGGATCAGGTCCACCGTCACCGCCGGACCGCCGGTCTGGCCTGGGGTCAAAAGGCTCATGGTGGCGGCCAGAGAGCGGGTCTGAGGCAGGATGAAGGCCACCCGGGGGTCGGCGCCCAACGTCGTGAACCAGGACGCGTCGTAACGGCCGCTGCCCATGACCACCAGCTCCAGATTGCGGGGGTCGGACAGCAGGCGGTGGGTTAGGGATTCGATGATCCCATGCTTGACCCCGAAGAGCAGGAGCAGGGGGGCCAGCACCGCGGCCAGGCCCATGATCGCGCAGAGCGAAAGCAGGCGTTCATGCCAATAGTCGCGCAAGGCCAGACGCAGGACATTGCTTAAGCCATGCCGGGCCATGGGCTAGCCTTCCACCCGAGCCAGTACCGAGCTGTCGCGCGGGGCCTGGCTCAGGACAAATTTCACCACCCGGAATCCGCCATGTTCCACCGCCTGGCGGTCGTGGGTGGCCAGCACCAGGGTGGCGCCGTACTGGGAAACCAGGGTCGCGAAAAGGTCCATGATCTGCCGGGCCCGGATGGGGTCCAGGGAGGCGGTGGGCTCGTCGGCGATGACCACCGCCGGTTGGTGGGCCATGGCCCGGGCGATGGCCACCCGCTGGCGCTCGCCCACCGAGAGCTGGCCGGGCAGCTTGGACAAGTGGTTGGCGATGCCCAGGCGTTTGGCCAGGGCCTCGGTCCAACCCTGGCGCGGCAGGCCAAGCAAGCGGCGGCTGAGGGCTATGTTGTCGCGGACGCTGAGAAACGGCAGCAGGCCACCGGTTTGCAGGACATAGCCCAGATTCTCCCCCCGGACCCGGGCCAGACGGTTCTGATCGTTGCCCTGCCAGGCCCGCCACACGTCCAGGCGTGCCCCGGCGGCGGGTTGGAAGGTGAAGGCCTCGGCCCCATCGGGACGCAGAACCATGGCCAAGAGGTCCAAAAGGGTGCTCTTGCCACAGCCACTGTCTCCCACCAGGGCCACCATCTCGCCGGCCCGGATGGTCAGCTCAGGGACCTGCAAGACAAACCCCGCGCCCAGGGACCGGCGCTTGGTCACCTCCCTGAGCTGGTACAAGACCGCGCCGCCCGGAGCGGCGGCCAGCACCGCCCGCGATGAAACCTCCCCCCCCGACATCACGGCCTCAGGGCAGCATGGCCAAGGGCACCCGGTAAACCGCGTCCCCCGGGTTGGCGGCTCCGAAGCTCTCCCAATTGTCCTTGTCGTCGTGGTACTCGGCGTAGCGCTGGATCTTGGAGCGCAGGTCGTTGATGAAGGCGGTCTGCTCGCCCACGCTCATGCCGTACCAGCGCTCCTCGGTCATGCGCTGCACCGAGCTGACGTAGGGCAGTCCGTCCAAGCACTCGCCCAAGACCCCCAGTTGGGCCAGGTTGGCCCCCGGAGCGCGGCTGAAGGCCGAGGGATCGCGGGACATCTGGGTGGAGGCGGAGATGATGCTCTGGAAGAAGTCCTTGGAGCCGGTCTGCTTGGTGCGCATGGCGCTGTCCACGATGATCCGCAATTGCCGCTGCAGGTCGCTGAGCTGATTCTTGGTCAATAGGACCGTGGTCACGAAGTTGGGCTTGCGCCCCGGGGCGGAAAGATCCTCGTCGCTGACCATGGCCCGTAACACCTGCGGCGCCCGCACCGCGTCGCGCCGGCCCAGGAACTCCAACTGCATGGCGTAGCCCAGGGCGGCGGCCTTGCGCTCCATCTCCTTGACCGGGTCGGTCTCGGGCTTGGAGCTGGGCGGGGTCGCGGCCTCGCCCTTGGCGGTCTTCTCCACCACCGCCACCATCTGGTTGGAGACCCTCTCCACCACCTGGCCGAAGGTGT
>JAIUYB010000230.1 GCA_020216625.1 Desulfarculus sp. | reverse complement strand
TGGAGCGCCGGATGGCCACCCAGCCCCTGGGCGCGGCCACCGCCGGCTGTGTGTTCAAGAACCCGGCCGGCGACCACGCCGGGCGCCTGATCGAGGTCGCCGGCTGCAAGGGCTGGCGCGAGGGTGGGGCGGTGGTCAGCTCCCGCCACGCCAATTTCATCGAGAACGCCGGCGGGGCCACCGCCGCCCAGGTGCTGGCTCTGCTGGAGCGGGTGCGCCGTCAGGTCCGCGCCGTCAGCGGAGTGGACCTGGAGCCCGAAGTGGAGGTGCTGGGCGATGTTTAGGCGCAAACGCCAGGACATCTTCCAGACCAGCGGCCGGCTCAGCGCCGGGCGCGATCTGAACTCGCGGCTCATCCACCAGCGGGTGGCCACCCGCCCCCAGGATGTCCAGCGCCGCAAGGAGTTGGTGCGCCGTGGCCTGGGCCACGGCCTGGGGTTCATGGGCCATGCCCTGGCGCTGGCCGCCTTCATGCTGGCGTCGGGCCTGCTGTTGGTGGGCGGCTATGTGGCCTTGGCCGAGGGAGGGGTTTTCACCGTTCGCCAGGCCGAGGTTTTGGGCACCGACAACCTCAGCCGCCTGGAGATCCTGCGCGCGGCCGGCATCGGCTCGCGCACCAGCCTGCTGAGCCTGCCGGTGGCGCGGGTGCGGGCCAAGGTGGAGGCGGTGCCCTGGGTGGAGTCGGCCAGCCTGGAGCGGGTCTGGCCCCACGGGGTGCGCATCGCGGTCAAGGAGCGCCGGCCGGCGATCCTGGCCCTGGTCCAGGGCGAGCTGTTCTACCTGGACCCGGACCTGAAGCCCTTCACCCCAGTGGATCCCGACGCCACCCTGGACCTGCCGGTGCTCTCGGGTCTGGTCAAGGCCGACCTGTTGCAGCCCGACGACGAGATGCGCGCTCTGTTGGCCGGGGTCAAGGATCTGTTGGCCAACCTGCCCCAGGAGGTGGTGGCGGCCGGTGGGCGGCTGTCGGAGATCCACGTGGACCGGGTCTGGGGGCTGAGCCTGGTGCAGAGCGACCTGACCCCCACCGTGCGGTTGGGTGTGGCGGGCTTTAGCGCCCGCCTGCGCCGGCTGGGGCCGGTGGTGGCCGACCTGGACCGTCGGGGCGAGCTCAAGCGGGCGCTGTTGATCGACCTGGGCGACGAGCGCCGGGTGGTGGTGCGGTTGGGTAAGGAGGCGGCATGACCAGGGGCGAGATCATCACCGGCCTGGACATCGGCACCACCAAGATTTGCGCGGTGGTGGGCGAGGTCACCGGCCAGGGGGTGGACATCATCGGCCTGGGCACCCATCCCTCCGAGGGCCTGCGCAAGGGCGTGGTGGTCAACATCGAAACCACGGTGGCCAGCATCAAGAAGGCGGTGGCCGAGGCCGAGTTGATGAGCGGCTCGGAGATCACCAGCGTCATCACCGGCATCGCCGGAGGCCACATCAAGGGTTTCAACAGCCAGGGCGCCATCGCCATCCGGGGCCAGGAGATCGGCCCCCGCGAAAAGGAACTGGTGGTGGAGGCGGCGCGGGCGGTGGCCATCCCCACCGACCGCGAGGTGCTGCACATCCTGCCCCAGGAATACATCCTGGACGATCAGGGGGGCATCCAGGACCCGGTGGGCATGAGCGGGGTGCGCCTGGAGGTCAAGGTGCACATCGTCACCGGCGCGGTGGCCTCCGCCCACAACCTGATCAAGTGCTGCAACCAGGCTGGTCTGGATGTCAGCGACATCGTGTTGCAGTCCCTGGCCAGCGCCGAGGCGGTCTTGAGCCCGGAGGAGAAGAACCTGGGCACGGCCTTGATCGATTTTGGCGGGGGCACCACCGACCTGGCGGTCTTCAGCCAGGAATCCATCCGCCACACCGCCGGCCTGGCCCTGGGCGGCACCAACCTGGACACCGATCTGGCGGTGGGTCTGCGCACCCCCTTGAGCGCGGCCGAGGCCATCAAGCGCCGCTACGGCTGCTGCCTGGTCTCCCGGGTGGGCAAGGACGAGGTGGTGCCGGTGGAGAGCGTGGGCGGCCGCGAGCCCCGGCGAGTCAAGCGCCAGGTGCTGGCCAGCATCCTGGAGCCCCGGGTGGAGGAGCTGTTGACCCTGTTGCAGGCCGATTTGGTGCAGAGCGGGTTCGCCGGCGAGGTGGTCAGCGGGGTGGTGCTCACCGGTGGATCGTCGCTTCTGGAGGGCCTGACCGATCTGGCCGAGCAGGTTTTCAACATGCCGGCCCGCCTGGGCTACCCCACCGGGGTCGGCGGCCTGGGCGAGGTGATCAGCAACCCCATGTACGCCACCGCGGTGGGCCTGATCCTATACGGCGTGCGCAACCGGGAGCGGCGCAAGTTCCGCATCCGCGACGCCAACATCTTCAACCGGGTGGCGGCGCGCATGCGCCGGTGGTTCAAGGAGCTTATTTAGCGGGGGACGCCCCGTAAGGGAATTAGGGAGCATGCGCCTCGCGGCTCGATGGCCGTGGGTGTCGGTCCGAAGGGGCAGCGGGGCGCGAGGGTTCGTTTCGACAAGCCATGCAGAGTCGTTGGAGGGAACGCCATGTCTTTCGAGATTGAGATGATGGACAACCTGGATGTCGGGGCCAAGCTGCGGGTGGTGGGCGTCGGCGGCGGGGGCAACAACGCCCTGAACAACATGATCGAGGCCGGTATGCGCGGGGTGGAGTTCATCTGCGCCAACACCGACGTGCAGGCCCTGGAGCGCAGCAAGGCCCGGGTGCAATTGCAACTGGGCCGCAATCTGACCCGGGGCCTGGGGGCGGGCGCCGATCCCGAGGTGGGCCGTCAGGCCGCCCTGGAGGACCGGGAGAAGATCAAGGAGCTATTGAACGGCAGCGACATGGTCTTTGTCACCGCCGGCCTGGGCGGCGGCACCGGCACCGGCGGCGCGCCGGTCATCGCCGAGGTGGCCAAGGAGCTGGGGGCCCTGACCGTGGCGGTGGTGACCAAGCCGTTTGAGTTCGAGGGCAAGCGGCGCATGGCCCAGGCCGAGGAGGGCGTCAACGAGCTGAAGAAGGTGGTGGACACCCTGATCGTGATCCCCAACACCCGCCTGCGCTCGGTGGCCCCCAAGCACGGCCGTTTCCTGGACATGTTCCGCAAGGCCGACGAGGTGCTGCTTTACGCGGTGCGCGGCATCAGCGACCTGATCGTCACCCCGGGCCTGGTCAACCTGGACTTCGCCGACGTGCGCACGGTGATGAGCGAGATGGGCGTGGCCCTGATGGGCACCGGCCAGGCCAGCGGCGACAACCGGGCCCAGGAGGCGGCCAAGCGCGCCATCCACAACGACCTGCTGGAGGACATCAGCATCGACGGCGCCCGCGGTCTGTTGATCAACATCACCGCCAGCAGCGAGGTGACCATCGACGAGATCAGCGAGGCCAGCACCTTCATCCAGGAGTCGGCCCACGAGGATTGCAACATCATCTGGGGCACGGTCATCGACGACAGCATGGGCGACGAGATGCGGGTCACCGTCATCGCCACCGGCATCGGTGGCAAGCATCACCAGCAGGAGGTGGCCCGCCCTAAGGTGGCGGTGGCCGGGGGCAGAGATCAGGAGCGCATCGATCCGGCCGCCATCGACCATATCGACCTGCCCCGCTTCGTGCGCTCCACCCCCACCAGCCGACCGGTGGCGACGGTGCCTGGCAATCGCGGCGGAAACCTGGCCGACCTGGACGTGCCGACCTTCCTGCGTCGGCAGGCGGACTAGGCCGGAGCGGGAGTCAAGATGGCATTCCGCGCCCCCGGGCCGCCGCGGCGGCCGGCGCGGATGATTTGACCCCAACCCCAACCCCTGTCCCCGGGTTGCATGGTTCCCGGGGGGAGGGAACACCCACCCAAGGCCGCCGGGGTCACCCTCCAGACCCCGGCGGCCGTCCCCTCGCCGCAGCGGGGAGGGTTGGGCCTCCAAGGGCGTGTCGTTCGCCAAGCTTCTGGTTAGGGGTGTGCGGGTCGGCTAGCGGGGAAAGATGCCCACCGCCGCCAGGAGATTGGCCGGAGGCCAGGGCAAGGGCAGGTCCGGCGATTCGCTGGGGCCGCCGGCCTGTTGATAGCTGAAGTCGCCCACCTGCAGGTCCAACTGGGCCTCGGCCCCGCCGTCCATGCACATCACCTCGCGCAGGCCCAGGTTGCTCTCGCTGACCACCCGGGCCAGGTCGTGGAGGGTGTGCTTGCCCTCGCTGACCATCACCCAGATGCGGCCCTGGCCGTCCTCGGCCACCAGGGTGCGATGGGCCGCCTTCTGGGAGCGGCGCACCCGGACCTGGCCGAAACGATCGAGGAACATCAACGATTGCGCGGCTTGCCGGTAGGGGCTGTTCTTGGTCTCGAAGGCGGTGTAGTGCAGGTCCACCACCCGGGCGCGAGGCAGCAGGGGGTCGTCGGGTTCGGCCAAGAACAGGGCCTCCAGGTGGTTGACCAGGTTGCCGCGGGCCTTGCCGTCCTGGATCAACAGCCCCAGGTAGGTTCTCTCGGCCGTGAATTGGCCGGCGTTGAAGACGGCCAGGGCCCGGCTGCGCCTGCGCCACTCGGCGGCGCTAAAACCGTCCTGGCCCTCGGGGGCGGCCATGACGCGGAAGCGGAAGCGCTCGGGGTCCACCCGCAACACCGCCAGGCGAGGGCTGCCAGCCCGCAGCGAGGCCTCGACCATGATGAAACCCAGATCCAGGCCGGGCTTGAGCTCCTGCCAAACCGGCTCGCCCGCCCCGGCCAGGCAGGCCCAACAAAAAAGGCTGGCCCAGCCCAGAACCAGGGCCAGGCTGATGGATCGCGCGGGGGCGTGGCGGCGGTCAGGCATGAGACAAGTCTAGCCCCAGGCGGGTGGCGAAGCAAGCCGGCCGAAGAGGACGATGCCTCTCCGGCCGGGTTTTTCCGGGGCGGTGGGCGCTAGGCCAAGGCGTGCAGGGAGGCGCTGGAGGAGGC
>JAIUYB010000229.1 GCA_020216625.1 Desulfarculus sp. | reverse complement strand
GGGCCGGGCCGAGTTGATGCGCGCCGCCGGTCGGGCCTATGCCGAGCTGGAGGCGGAGGGCATGCACCTGCCGGTGACGGAAGCGGGCTTGCGTTACCGACGCCCGGCGCGCTATGATGATCCTTTAGTGGTGGAAACCAGCCTGTCCTGGCTCAAACGAGCCTCCTTGCGTTTCGACTACCGCGTTTTGCGGTCCAATGGCAACGGCGCCGAGGAGGAGCTGGTCACCGGCTTCACCTGTCACGGATGCGTCACCCACCAAGGTCGGGTGACGCCGCTGCCAACCTGGTTGCGCGAGATCCTGGCGCCTCTGATCAAACCTGGGTCGTAATCTTTGGCTGTTCTTGGGCGGTTGAATCCCGGCGCCCTTGCGGGATATCGCCCAAGCGTGCAAAATAGGTGAGAAAGCTAGGGCTTCGGCCCCCAGTCCGTGGAAGCACACATTGGGCCTTGGGAGGATTTCAGTGGCCAAGACGAAAGCCAAGTATGTGTATTTTTTCGGGGATGGTAAGGCGGAAGGCTCCGCGAAGATGAAGAACCTGCTGGGGGGCAAGGGAGCGGGTCTGGCCGAGATGGCCAACCTGGGCATCCCGGTCCCGGCCGGCTTCACCATCACCACCGAGGTCTGCACCTACTATTACGACCACGGACAGAAGTTCCCGCCCGAGCTGAAGAAAGAGGTCGAAGCCGCCCTGAAGGGGGTGGAGAAGTCCATGGGCGCCAAGTTCGGCGACCCCAAGAACCCCTTGCTGGTCTCGGTGCGCTCCGGGGCCCGCATCTCCATGCCCGGCATGATGGACACCGTGCTCAACATCGGCCTCAACGACCAGACCATCCAGGGCCTGATCGCCAAGACCGGCAACGAGCGCTTCGCCTACGACTCCTACCGCCGCTTCGTCAACATGTACGCCGACGTGGTGATGGGCGTCAAACCCAAGAGCGACAAGGACCATGATCCCTTCGAGGAGATCATGGACCAGGTCAAGGCCAAGCGGAAGGTGAAGCTGGACACCGAGCTGACCACCGAGGACTTGAAGGAGCTGGTGGTCAAGTTCAAGGCCCTGGTCAAAAAGACCCTGGGCAAGCCCTTCCCCGAGGACCCCATGGACCAGCTCTGGGGCGGCATCCAGGCCGTCTTTGGCTCCTGGAACATTCCCCGGGCCATCGCCTACCGTCAGATCCACGGCATCCCCGAGGACTGGGGCACCGCCACCAACGTCCAGGCCATGGTTTTCGGCAACATGGGCGAGGACTCGGCCACCGGCGTGGCCTTCACCCGCGACCCCGCCACCGGCGAGAACTACTTCTACGGCGAGTATCTGACCAACGCCCAGGGTGAGGACGTGGTGGCCGGCATCCGGACCCCGCAGCCCATCAACCGGGCCAAGAAGGTGGCCAAGGGGGTCAAGACCCTCGAGGAGGAGATGCCTCAGCTCTACAAGCAGCTGGTGGGCATCCGCAACAAGCTCGAGAAGCATTACAAGGAGATGCAGGACATCGAGTTCACCATCCAGCAGGGACGCCTGTGGATGCTCCAGACCCGCACCGGCAAGCGCACGGCGGCCGCGGCCATCAAGATCGCGGTGGACATGGTGGGCGAGAAGCTCATCGACAAGAAGACCGCCATCATGCGCGTGACCCCCGATCAACTCGATCAGCTCCTGCACCCCATGCTGGACCCCAAGGCCGAGAAGAAAAAAATCGCCAAGGGCCTACCCGCCAGCCCCGGCGCGGCGGTGGGCCAGGTGGTCTTCAGCGCCCCGGAGGCCGAGCAGTGGGTGGCCGAGGGCAAAAAGGTCATCCTGGTGCGGGTGGAGA
Source organism: Desulfarculus sp. (assembly GCA_020216625.1). Lineage (GTDB taxonomy): Bacteria > Desulfobacterota > Desulfarculia > Desulfarculales > Desulfarculaceae > JACRDC01. The sequence goes on along the minus strand of JAIUYB010000229.1, from coordinate 3,115 downwards.
CCAGCCCCGAGGACATCAAGGGCATGAACGCGGCCGAGGGCATTCTGACCAGCCGGGGCGGCATGACCAGCCACGCGGCGGTGGTGGCCCGCGGCATGGGCAAGTGCTGCGTGGCCGGCTGCTCGGACATCACCGTCACCTACGCCAAAGAGCAGTTCAGCGCCAATGGCGTGGTGGTCAAGCGGGGCGACTGGATCAGCCTGGACGGCAGCAAGGGCGAGGTCTATCTGGGCCAGGTGCCCAAGGTCGAGCCCAAGCTCACCGGCGACTTCGGCGCCTTCATGAAATGGGTGGACGAGTTCCGCAAGCTGGGCGTGCGCACCAACGCCGACACCCCGCATGACGCCGGCGTGGCCCGGGCCTTCGGGGCCGAGGGCATCGGCCTGACCCGCACCGAGCACATGTTCTTCGAGGGCGACCGCATCGTGGCGGTGCGCGAGATGATCCTGGCCGACGACGCCGAAGGCCGCAAGAAGGCCCTGGCCAAGATCCTGCCCATGCAGCGCGAGGACTTCGTGGGCATCTTCCGGGCCATGGCCGGGTTGCCGGTGACCATCCGCACCCTGGACCCGCCCCTGCACGAGTTCCTGCCCCACACCAAGGCCGAGATCAAGGAGGTGGCCGAACAACTGGGCGTCAAACCGGCCATCCTGGAGCAGAAGGTGGCCGCGCTCACCGAGGCCAACCCCATGCTGGGCCATCGCGGTTGCCGCCTGGGCATCGCCTATCCCGAGATCACCGAGATGCAGGCCCGGGCCATCTTCGAGGCCGCCTGCGTGGTCACCAAGGAAGGCAAGCGGGTCTTCCCCGAGGTCATGATCCCCCTGGTGGGCCACGTCAACGAGCTGAAATTGCAGAAGGCCATCGTGGACCGGGTGGCGGACGAGGTGATGACCGCCTACGGCGTGAAGATCAAGTACCTGGTGGGCACCATGATCGAGCTGCCGCGAGCGGCGCTGACCGCCGACCAGATCGCGGCCGAGGCCCAGTTCTTCTCCTTCGGCACCAACGACCTGACCCAGACCACCTTCGGCCTGTCGCGCGACGACGCCGGCCGCTTCCTGCCCATGTACGTGGAGCAGGGCATCCTGCCGGCCGATCCCTTCATCAGCATGGACGTGGACGGGGTGGGCGCCCTGGTGGAGATGGGCGTGAAAAAGGGCCGCAGCACCCGCAAGGACCTCAAGGTGGGCATCTGCGGCGAGCACGGCGGCGACCCCGCCTCGGTGAAGCTCTGCCACAAAATTGGCCTGAATTACGTCAGCTGCTCGCCCTTCCGGGTGCCCATCGCCCGGCTGGCCGCGGCCCAGGCCGCCCTGGAAAAGTAGCCCCCAAGGCAACCCAATCCGCGCCTCCGTCCCATCGGGGACGGAGGCGCGGCCGTTTTCTGAATCAGTTTCAACAGGCTCCAGCCAATGGAACGCGCCCCTTGCCAAGCCCCGGGCAAGGGGTTAACCTTAATCGCTCACGAAGGCCGGCGGCAGTCCAAGGTCGCGCCTTCGTTTGCCCGGGGCGAGCGAGGGCGGTCTTTCCCAAGATCCGCCCCAGGTAAGCAATGGCATTTGACCGACTTTTGGTCGCCCCACCCGGGGAGGGCGGCAAAATCATCCGGGAGGGATGCATGATCCCCATCAAGCTGGCCGGCACGGGCTCCTACCTGCCCTCGAAAATCCTGACCAATTTCGACCTCGAAAAAACCTTGGACACCTCCGACGAATGGATCGTGCGCCGCACCGGCATCCGCGAGCGCCGCATCGCCGAGCCCGACCAGGCCACCTCCGACCTGGCCCTGCCCGCCTGCCGCCAGGCCCTAGCCGCGGCCGGGATCACCGAGACCGACATCGACTACATAATCATGGGCACCATCACCCCGGACTGCTGCTGCCCCGCCGGGGCCAACGTGCTCCAAGGCAAGCTGGGCGCCCACCAGGCGGTGACCTTCGACGTGACCGCGGCCTGCTCGGGTTTCGTCTTCGCCATGGACGTGGCCATGCGCTACTTGCAAGCCGGCGCTGCCAAGACCATCCTGGTGGTGGCGGCCGAGGTGATGAGCCGGGTGGTGGACTGGACCGACCGCGCCACTTGCGTGCTCTGGGGCGACGGGGCCGGCGCGGCGGTGCTCAAGGCCGAGGCCGGCGGACCCCAGATCATCGACCTCTACGTCGGCACCGACGGCGCCAACGGCCAAAACCTGCTGGTGGCTGGCGGCGGCTCCTCCACCACGCCAATCAGCCACGAGTCGGTGGACAAAAAGCTGCACACCCTGAAACTGATCGAGGCCTCGGCCTCGGTGCGGGTGGCGGTGGCCCATTTCGCCCAGGCCGTCCATACCGTGCTGGACCGTCAGGGGCTCAAGGTGGAGGACGTGGACCTGTTCATCCCCCACCAGGCCAACATCCGCATGCTCCAGTCCCTGGCCAACCGCCTGGGGGTCGACTTCGACCAGAAATTCTTCATCACCATCGACAAGTACGCCAACATCAGCTCGGCCAGCAGCGCCATCGCCCTGGACGAGGCGGTGCGCACCGGGCGGATCAAACCCGGCGCCCTGGTCTGCATAACCGTCTTCGGCGGCGGCCTGACCTGGGGGGCGGCCCTGATCAAGTTCTAGGGAAAGCTTATCTTCGGCAAAGCCCATTGATAGGGGGGCGATGCCATGATGCCGCGGCTCCCTTGGGTGTAAAGAAGGCGGCACCGAATCATGGGCATCGAAAAGCCGCGGGTTCCTGGCCTGTGGTGCAGCCACCGTGGAAGCGGGTGGGCCAATGGGTCGAAACCAGCAAGCCGTCCCATGGGGTTCACCTGGCAATGATCGCGGTTCGGCAGGCCGAACACCCCTGCCCATTTGCGGCCGGATCTGTTAGGCGCGCGGCTTTCAAGAGTTCAGCCGGCGTCACTTGAACTTCATCCAGTATCACCGCTTCCTCATCGGGCCTATGCCTCCGGCGGGCTGCCCAGACCACGCGGCCAAACAGGTCAAGACGCCCCGGACCCGTCGGGGCGGCCGGTTCACCCTGGCATTCGCTGTAAGTTGCCAGGCAAAATGCGACAGTTTGCCAAACGAAATGCGACAGGCTCCGGCGCGCCACGTGGGTTAGTCGATCTGGTGAGCCGG
>JAIUYB010000228.1 GCA_020216625.1 Desulfarculus sp. | reverse complement strand
GCGGCATGAGCTATGCCGAGCTGGACCAGACCAGCGACCGCCTGACCGCGGGCCTGGTCCGCGACGGGGTCCAACCCGGGGAGGTGGTCGGCCTGGCCCTGGAGCGCGGGCCCCAGGCCATCGTCGCCATCATCGGCCTGGCCAAGGCCGGCTGCGCCTACCTGCCCCTGGACCCCGGCTTCCCGCCCGAGTTGGCCGCCCGCCTGCTGGCCGATTGCCAATCCGTCCGGGTGGTGGCCGACGCCGCCGGCCGGGCGCGCCTGGCCGGCTTGGGTTTGGGCGCGGGCTTGCTGGCCCTGGAGGAGCTGCCCTGCGATGACCCGCCGCCGGCCGATCCCCCGGGCGCAGAGGCCCCAGCCTATGTGATGTTCACCTCCGGCACCACCGGCCAGCCCAAGGGAGTCATGGTCCCGCAACGCGCGGTGGTCCGACTGGCGGTCAACGCCGATTTCCTGCCGCTCACCCCGGACGACGGCATGGCCCAGGCCGCCCCGCTGGGCTTCGACGCCTCCACCCTGGAGATATGGGCTCCGCTGCTGAGCGGCGCGCGGGTCTGCGTCTTGGACGACGAGGACCTGATGGATCCCAAGGTTCTCGCCACCCGCCTGTCCGACCTGCAGGTGAATGTGATGTGGCTCACCGCCAGCCTCCTGAACCGCCTGGTGGAGGAGGATCCGGCCTGCCTGCGGCCGTTGCGGAGGCTCCTGGCCGGTGGCGAGGCCCTGAGTCCGCCCCACCTGCGCCGTCTGCGGGCCGCCTGCCCGGAGCTTGCCATCATCAATGGCTACGGCCCCACCGAGAACACCACCTTCACCACCACCCATGCCGTATCTTCGGATGATCTGACCGCCGAGGCCGTTCCCATCGGCCGTCCCATAGCCAACACCCGGGCCTATTGCCTGGACCGTCTGGGCAATCCCGCGCCCATCGGGGTTTGGGGCGAGCTGCACGCCGCCGGCGACGGCCTGGCCCTGGGCTACGCCGGCCGCCCGGACCTGACCCGGGAGGCCTTCGTGTTGGCTGGCTGGCGACCTGACGAGAGGCTCTACCGCACCAGCGACCTGGCCCGCTGGCGCGAGGACGGGGTCCTAATCTTTGGCGGCCGACGTGACGGCCAGATCAAGGTGCGCGGCCACCGGGTGGAGACCGCCGCGGTGGAAAGCGCCCTACGGACCCTGCCCGGAGTGGCCGAGGCGGTGGTCATGGCCCTGGGTCGAGGCGCGGATCGCATCCTGGCCGCGGCGGTGGCCGCCCCACGCGACGAGCAGGAGGCCTGGCGCGCGATCCTGGGCCGGACCCTGCCCGACTACATGATCCCGGAACGCTTCCTGGTCCTGCCCCGCCTGCCCATGACCCCCAGCGGCAAGACCGATCGGCGCGCCCTGGCGGCGCTTTTGGCCCAGTCCGCGCCTGGACGGGCCGAGCATCGCCAACCCACCACGCCCAACCAGCGGCTGCTGGCCGAGCTCTGGGCCGGGCTCTTCCCGGGCGCGGACCTGGACCTGGACAGCGACTTTATCGCCCTGGGCGGCCATAGCCTCTTGGCCATGCGCCTGGCGGGGATGCTGGAGCGTCGCACCGGCCAACGGCCGGCGGTGCGAGCCCTGCTGGCCGCCCGCCGCCTGGAGGCCATGGCCTCCCTGCTGGATTCCACGCCCACCTCTGACATCACCGACGCCAGCCTGGAAATCCGGCCCGCCACAGGGCCCGACTATTCCCTCTCCAGTGGGCAGGTCCGGCTGTGGATGCTGGCCCGGCTGCACCCGGACTCGGCCGCCTACAACGTGCCCCTGGTCCTGGACCTGACTGGCGAGCTGAACCTCGATGCCCTGCAAACCGCGCTGACCGGCCTGGAGGAGCGGCAACACGCCTTGCGCCTGCGCATGGTCCCGGCCCCGGACGACCCGGACGGGGTGCGTATGCGCCTGGCCCCGCCCGGGGGCCTGGTCCTGGAGCGGATCGATTGCACCGGCGACTCCGACCCCGAGTCCCAGGCCACTGGTCTGCTGGAGGCCCAGGTGGTGCGGCCTATCCGCCTGGAGTCCGAATCCCCGGTCCGGGCCTTCATCTACCAACTCGGCCCCCAGCGGTGGCGGCTGCTGCTGGTTCTGCACCACGCGGTCTGCGACGCCTGGTCACTACCCCTTCTTTGGCGCGACCTGGGCTGGTTCTACGCCCGCGCCCTGGGTCTGTCCAAACCAGAGTTGCCGCCCCTGGTCCGTAACTACGAGGACTTCGCGGCCTGGCAGCGGGCACATCTGGCCTCGCCCGCCGGCCGGGCCTTGCTGGAGCGCTGGCGGGAGCGTCTCACCCCCCTGCCCGAGCCCCTGGCCCTGCCCTTGGACCGACCCCGCCCCCCCGTCCGGGGCTTCCGGGGTGGTTTCGTGGAGACCGCCTTCACCCCCCAGACCAGCCAGGCCATCTGGGCCCTGGCCGCCAAGCAGGGGGCCACGCCCTTCGCCCTGTTGCTGGCCCTGCTGCAGGTGCTGCTCTGGCGGCACACCGGCCAGACCGATCTGGCCCTGGGCAGCCTGGTGGCCGGACGCGACCGCGCGGTCCTGGCCGACCTGGTGGGGTTTTTCGTCAACACCCTGGTCCTGCGCCAGCGGATTGATCCGTCCGCCAGCCTGCGCGCCCACCTGACCACCACCATGACCACCCTCCTGGAGGCCATCGTCGACCAGGACTGCCCCTTCGAGGCCCTGGTGGAGGCGGCCGGCGCCCCGCGCGACACCAGCCGCAACCCCTTGTTCGAGGTCCTGGCGGTCTGGCAGGACGGCACGATCCCCACCTTGGAGCTGCCCGGTCTGCGCGTGACATCAAAAGACGCGCCCTTCCCCTTCGCCAAATTCGACCTGGGCTTCTACTTCGTGCACCGGGCGGACGCCATCGGCGTCCAGGTGGAATACGACCGCGACCTTTTCGACCGGGCCAGCGTGGAGGCCATGCTGGAGCGCTATCGCCACCTGCTGGACCAGGCCCTGGCCGACCCCGACCGGCCGCTCTCCGCCTTGGAGGTCATGAGCCCGGCCGAGCGCCACCTGGTGGTGGAGGGGTTCAACGCCACCGGGCGGGACCTGTTCAGCCAGCGCACCATACCCGAGCCGCTCTTGGCCCAATGCGCGGCCGACCCCGAGGCGGCGGCCGTGCTCTGGGGCGCAGAGACCCTGAGCTACCAGGCCTTCGTGGCCCGCGCGGCCGGGGTGGCGGCGTGGTTGCAGGCTCATGGCGTCACACCTGGCCAGGTGGTGGCCCTGTGCGCCCGGCGCTCTCCGGAGATGCTCGTCGGCATCCACGGCATCCTCCTGGCCGGCGGGGCCTACGCCCCCCTGGACCCGGACCATCCCCAGGCCCGCCGGGTCGACATGCTGGAGGACCTGGGCGATCCCCTGATCCTGGCCAGCGCGGAGACCACCGGGCTCTTCGCCGGCCGCCGAGTGCTGACCCTGGACGGAATCCAAACCGCTCCCCCGGCCCCACCCCCCAGCCAGCCCCACGACCTGGCTTACGTCATCTTCACCTCCGGCTCCACCGGCCGGCCCAAGGGCGCCATGATCGAGCACCATAGCGCCCTGAACCGCATCCTCTGGATGCAGGAGGCCTTCCCCCTGGGACCGGGCGACGTGATCCTGCACAAGACCCCCATCACCTTCGACGTATCGGTCTGGGAGCTGTTCTGGTGGTCCTGGGTGGGCGCGGCGGTGGCCTTGGCCCCGCCCGGGGCCGAGCGCGACCCCCGGGCCTTGGTGGAGGCAGTGGCCCGCCACCGGGTCACGGTGATGCACTTCGTGCCCTCGATGCTGGCCGAGTTCCTGGCCCACCTGGAGAGCGGCCGCGAGGATCCCGCCCGCCTGGCCAGCCTGCGCTACGTCTTCGCCAGCGGCGAGGCCCTGGACGCCGGTCTGGTGGAGCGGTTCAATCGCCTGTTGCATGAACCCCTGGGGGTGGAGCTGCACAATCTCTACGGCCCCACCGAGGCGGCGGTGGACGTCTCCTGGCAGCCCTGTTCGCCCTGGACCGGCGGCGCGGTGGTGCCCATCGGCCGGCCCATCGCCAACACCCGTCTTTACGTGCTGGACCCGGAGCTGAGGCCGGTGCCGGTGGGCGTGGCCGGCGAGATCTGCATCGGCGGGGTGCAGGTGGGGCGGGGCTATGTCAATCGCCCCGAGCTGACCGCCGAGCGTTTCCTGCCCGATCCCTTCGTCCCCGGCGGGCGCATCTACCGCACTGGTGACCTTGGCCGTTGGCGGCGCGACGGGGTGATCGAATACCTGGGCCGAAGCGATCACCAGGTCAAGGTGCGCGGCCACCGCATCGAGTTGGCCGAGATCGAGCACGCCCTGGAATCTCATCCCGGGGTGGAGCGGGCGGTGGTGACGCCGGTCCAGGCCCATGGCCTGGTTGAGCTGCATGCCCACCTGTTGGGCGCGGCCGACCTGACCAGCGCCGGGCTGCGTCAACACCTGCGCCAGTCCCTGCCGGAATACATGCTTCCGGCCCGCTTCCTGCGCCTGCATCACCTGCCGCTGACCTCCTCGGGCAAGGTGGACCGCAAGGCCCTGGACGGCGCACCCCTGGATCATGCCGCGGCCCGGATGGAGAACGTGTCTCCCTGGGAGGCCGAGGTCATGGCCGTGTGGCGCGAGGTCTTGCCCGAGGCCGGGCTGGACGCCCATCGCGGTTTCTTTGAGTCCGGCGGCAACTCCCTGCTCTTGATCCGCCTGCACGAGCGCCTGGAGGCCCGTTGGCCCGGGGTCTTCAGCCTGGCCGAGCTTTTCGGCCGGCCCTCGGTGGCCGACCAGGCCGCGCTGCTGGCCGGAGTCCTGCCCGCGCCAGCCACGGCGCTTCAGACCCAGGCCGGGCCGGTGGCCATCGTGGGCCTGGCGGTGCGCCTGCCCGGGGCCGAGGACTTGCCCAGCTTCTGGCGCGACTTGGCCGCCGG
>JAIUYB010000227.1 GCA_020216625.1 Desulfarculus sp. | reverse complement strand
ACCCGCGCCCCGGCCGCCGTGGACAGCCCCCAGCTGGCGGCCCGCCTGGCGGTGATGGCCGCGGTGGAGAAGCTCTCCACCGGCCAGCTCAAGCCAGCCGAGGCCGACCTCTCCAAGGCCCTGGGTCACAACCCCAGCGAGGACAGCGCCATGTTCCTGTTGGAGCTGGTGCGGGCGGGGCTGGGCGGGCACCTGCAGGCCAAGGCCCTGACCAGCTTCGGCCAGGCCTTCCTGGCCATGCTCGACGGCCGGGTGGACGCGGCCCTGGTCGGTTTCCGCCAGGCCCGTCAGGCCGACGACAAGCTCTGGCAGGCCACCCTGTTCGAGGCCAACGTCCTGGCTGGCAGCGGCCAGGCCCCCAAGGCGGCGGCGCTTCTGACCGAACTGGTCAAGCAGCACCCCAAGGCGGCCCGGGCCTATCTCAGTCTGGGGATGATCACCATGGACCAGGGACAGTTGGCCGAGGGGGTGGCCTATCTGCGCCAGGCCCTGGCCTTGGAGCCCGGCCTGGCCGAGGCCCATTACCGGCTGGGCAGCGTGGCCCTGGCCCAGGGCGAGCTGGAGCCCGCCGAGCAGGAGTTCCGGGCGGCGGTGGCGGCCGATCCTTACAAGGAGGAAGCCATCAACGACCTGGGTCTGGTCTACGCCAGCACCGGCCGCGTTCAGGAGGCCGAAAAGGCCTACCTCAAGTCCCTGGAGCTGAATCCGGCCTATCCCTCGGCCCACATCAACCTGGGCACCCTCTACGCCCAAACCGGGCGGATGAACCAGGCCATCGACGAGTTCAACAAGGCCCTGGCCCTGGACGACGCCCTGGGCGAGGCCCATGTGAACCTGGCCACGGCTTACACCATCCGGGGCGAATGGGAAACCGCCATCAAGCACGCCGACCTGGCGGCGCAGTTGGGGGCCCAGGTGCCCCAGGTGCTTTTGGACAAGCTGGCGCCCCACCGCAAGTAGGCGGGGAAGGGCGGGTTCAGGCCCGGGGCAGGGGCACCAGTCCCCAGACCATCTCGGCCTGGGCCCGCAGTTCGGGGGCCTCTCCGCCCGAGGGCCCCAACAGGGGCAGGCTGGCGGAGGAGACCACCCGACCGGCCTGGTCCAGGGTTTCGATCCAGAGCTTGCCTTCCCGCTCCTGACGGCGCTTGGCCCGGGCTGGGGCCCGCTCCAGGCGGGCCAGCGCGGCCAACCCCCTGAAATCTGGCAACGGTAGCCGGGCCAGGTTTTCCAGGGCCTCCCGCCAGGGGGTCAGATCCAGTCCCAGGGCCTGGGCCAGACCAGTCACGGCCTCGGGATTGGCGGTGGCGTGGTTGCGGCCGGCGGCCAGGGCGGCGGCCTCGGCGTCCAGGTGCCGGGCCAGGGCCTGGCGGACCTGATCGGCCAAGCCTAACGGCCAATTCCAGCCCAAGCGGTCCAGGAAACCTCCCAGGCGCAGCCAGTTCTGCCAGGCCCGCTCCAGACCCCGGAAGTGGGGCTGACCCAGGTTGGCGTGGTCCAGGTCCCGGCCAAGAAGTCGCAGGTAGGCCCTGATCACCGCGCCCCGCAGGCAGTCCAACTCGGCCGGGGAGACCTCGCCCAGGTGGTGAAGGGATTCGTGCAAGGCCACCTCCGGCATCTCCCCGGAGGTCTCGATCAGCCAGGCCTCGTCTTCAAGATGGGGCGGGCAGGCTGGCAAAATAGCGTCAAGATGCATTTTTTCGCTCTGAATCACGAACTATCCGTTGCCAAGGCCATCGGGGGGTGTTAAGAAAGCTGGCAAGCATAGTGGCTTGCGATCGCCGCCGGGCTGACGGCTTCATAATGGCCGGCGCCAAGGATCGGCCCAAAGCCGTCGCCAGGACGGCGATGTTTCCAACCACCCGGCTTCCGAATGGCCGGGACCGAGTAGGAAGGTTACACCATGGGTGGTGATTTCCATACCAATTATCGCGAGGAGACCCTGATCTCCCGGCTGGAGAGCTCCCGCCAGTCGGCCTGGGGCCGACAGTTGCACCAGCTCTCCGACTGCGCCGACCAACTGGCCCAGCGCCTGGCCATGAAATTGGTTGAGAATCAACTCCTGGAGACCACCAGCCTGCGCGACATCGAGGAGCAATTGGCCGGGGCTCTGGGCGAGCTGTTGCAGGCCGAGGACTTCGACATCCAATTCGCCATCGCCCAGGTGCGCAACCTGGTGCCCCGTCCCAACCGCATCAGCCTTTATGTCACCGCGTTTGTTATCGAAAAGCTGGTAAATCATCCCAAGGTGGTGGATGTCTTTGGCACCGACGAGGAGATTTACAACGTGGTGAACCAGGAAGTGACCCGGCTGATCCGCTAACCGCTGCCAACCTAATGTAAAAAACGACGCCTGGCCGCCACGGCCGGGCGTTTGTGTTTCGGTGGCCGCTGGAATCGGCCCGGGGTCCGGACAGGGAGACCGGCTAGGCCGAGGCCCGCAGGTTGCCCAGGATGATGACGAAGGTGCTGGTTCCGGTGAGCTTGTCCTTGATCTCGCGCTCGCGGGCGGAAAACGACTTCCGGTTTTGATCCAGGATCAGGCTGGCCCGGGGGGTGCGGATCTCGCAGCCGGCCTCGGCTAGGCCCCGCACGTCCAGCCAGATGGCCCCGGCCGGCAGCAGCGCCTCCATCTGGGCCACCTTTTCGGTTAGACGCTGGCTCTCGTAGACGATGTCGGTCTGCCGCTGGCGTCCCTGGGCTAGGCCTTCCTTCAGGGTGTCGCGCAGCGGCTTGATCATCTGGACCTGGGTCATGAGGTTTTCGCGCTGGGCGTTCTGGGCGGGGTCGCCCAGGGCGGCCAGGATGCCTCGCAACTCCTCCTCGATGGAGCTCAGCTCGTTGGCCTGGCCGATGAGCATCTCGTTAAGCTGCTCCCGCTCCCGGGCCAAGCCCTCGATCTGGCGCTTCATGGCGGCGATTTTCTGCTCGAACTCCAACGCCACTCCCAGGCGGACCGAGGCGTTGCTCTTGCCCGAGGAGATCAGGTCGCCGGTGGACACCCCCTTGACCCCGGCGATTTGGCAGTTGACGATGCGACCCTCGGCGGAGGTGACCATCACCTTGCCATTGCTGTTGACCACCGAGGAGACGATCTCGTTGTCCACCTGGCAATCGCCGCCGCAGGTGATGCGGCTCTGGCGCACATAGCGGGCTCTAACCTTGCCGCCGGCGACGACGTCGGCTCCCATGATGCCGCCGTTGACCTTCAGATCGCCCGAGACCTCGACCCGGCTGCGGTTTTCCAAGGTCTCGCACTCCAGGGTGTGGGCCCGGACCCGAAAATCGGGCAGCACCCCGCCGCTGACCTTGACCACGCCAGGAAAGTCCACGTGCCCCACGTTGAAGTCCACGTCGCCCCTGATCTCCAGGACCTGGAGAACCTCGAACTTCTCCTCCTCGGGGCGGTTGAGCAGGCCGCGCACCGTGGCCACCACCACGGTGCCGTCTTGTTGCAGGTCCACGCCCTTGCCTTTTTTCAGGCGCAGCAGGCGCGGCATGGGCGGAACCACGTCCTGGCCGAAAACGTTGCGCCCGATGGAGCCGGGCACCGCCGGATGGAGCACGGCGATGGGCTGGCCCTCCTCGGCCACCGGCCAGGCCCCGCGGTCGCGGAAGTCCACGTGGCCGTTCTCGTTCTGCTTCCAGGTGCGCTGTTCCGGCAGCCCCATCAGGACCTCGATCTGGGCGTCCTGGGGCGTGCCAGGCGGGGTGCCGCGGGCGATCACCAGGTCCTTGACCTCCTGGCCGGCCAGGAGCTGCTCGATGGCCCGGCGCATGTCTTGGGGGGACAGGCCGAATTTCAGCCCGCGCTCCCGCAACAGGCTGGTGATGTAGACCTGCAGGGCCTGGCGCTCCACGCAGGGGTCCACCCGGCCGGAGATCGCGGCCTGCATGCCGTCTTCACTGACGATCAGGTCGATGAGGCAGCGGGGGGCGTCACCGTTGGGCTGCGGGGGGCTGGCGTTTTGCTGCTCGGTCATAGGTCTTTCATCGGTTGATCGGGCCGAGATATTTAGATTTTTGCAACCATACCAAACCACGATGCTGGGTGTCGAGAGGACACTCTAGGGGATCAATCCCAGCAACCCGGCCCCGCCACGGGCGAAAATCCCGGCCACGCAGCCGGTCATCACCGTGGCCAGGGTGGCCGACCACAGGGCCTTTAGACCCAGACGGCTGAGTTCGCCCAGGCGACCGGGGGCCAGGGCGCCGAAGCCGCCCACGAAGATGGCCACCGCGCCCACGTGGGTGAAACCGCAGAGGACGTAGGAGGCCACCAGGGCGCTGCGGGCATAGGTCAATTGACCTTGGTCCAGCATTTGGGCCAGGTGGCCGTAGGCCGGGATCTCGGTGACCAGCAGACGTTGGCCCATCAGGGCCGCCACCTGGGGGGCGTCGGCCGGGGGGACGCCCATGACGATGGCCAGGGGCCAGGCCAGCCAACCCAGAATGACGCTGAGTCCCCAACCCGTTAGGCCCACCAGACCGCAGAGCCAGCCCAGGACGCCATCGACCAAGGAGACCAGGGCCAGGAAGCTCAAGAGCAGCGCGCCGATGCCCACCACCAGCTTCACGCCGTCCTGGCTGCCCTGGATCACCGCCTCCAGGTAGCCGCCATAGCGCCCGGCCTCCAGGTCCACCATGCGGCCGGCGGTCAGGGGTTCGCCGGTCTCGGGCAGCATCAGCTTGGAGATCACGATGGCGGAGGGGGCGCTGATCAAGGAGGCGCTGATCAGATGGCCGGCGATGTTGGGAAAGACCTTCTCCAGGGTCAGGACGTAGACCCCCAGGGTGGAGCTGGCCACGGTGGCCATGGCCGCGGTGAGCAGGGTGAAGAATTCCGAGCGGGTCATGTCCGCCAGGTAAGGCCGCACCATGCCGGCCGATTCCACCCCGACGAAGATATTGCTGGCCACGCCCAGGCTTTCGGCCCCGCTGACCCCCAGGGTGCGCACGAACAGGCG
>JAIUYB010000226.1 GCA_020216625.1 Desulfarculus sp. | reverse complement strand
GGCCATGACCTTCTTGGCCTTGGCGATGTCGCGGATGGCGGTCAGCGCCACGAACTCATCCAGGCTCAGGCCGCCGATGTCGCGGGCATGCATGTGCTTGAGCTCGCCCAGGGTGCGGGGTTGGCACAGGGTGCAGTAGGCCCGGCCATAAAGGCCCTTGGCCGCGCGCCAAAGCCCGGTCTTGGGGTGGATCATGGACAAGGCCAGGGCGCGCCACAGGCCCAGGCCGTTGAACCAGCACATCCCGCCGCCCCGCGCGGCCAGGGACAGATCCTCGGGCACCACGGCGTAGCTGATGGCCAGCGGCGCCACCACCACCTCGTCGGGCACGTCGATGGCCCCGCGCAGGGTGACCAGACGGCGCGGATAGCGCAGGGACCCGTCGCGGGTCCGCGCTCCACCGTGCCAGGCCTCCAGGAAGATGGTCTGCTGCCCGCCGGTGATGCTCATGGCCCGGCAGTAGTTGTAGAGGGTGGAGAGATAGAGCTTGCTGGCCCCCCGGCGCTGAACCACGTAGGAGGCGATGTAGAACATCTTGGCCAGGCCCTCCAGGGCCATCATGTTGCTGCCCGCGGCGTAGAGGGGCAGACCCAGGCCATTGACGCTGAAGAAGGCCTCGCCGATGAACTCGTCCACGTGGGAGGAGTGGTTGCTCAAGTAGACCACCCCCAGGCCGTCCTGGCGGTATCGCTTCAGCAGGTCCAGGTGCTCCAGCTCGCGGCGGTCGGCCGAGACAAAGGGGGCGCGGACGTCGTGATGATCGAAAACGTGGGTCATGGTGGCCAGAATGGCCGCCGCGCACCAGTAGTGGATGTCGCGGTCGTAGCGGCAGGAGATCTGCTCCAGGTGGGCCTCCACCTGGGAGCGCTCGACCGGCTCGCCCTGGCGCTCATACTCCTCCAGGGTCAGCTCCAGCGCCTTCTGCCAGTATGCATCCTGGTTGGGCGCGATCAGCACGCCGGGGGTGTCGAAGAACTCCAGCCAGGGCTTGCCGGCCGGGGTCTGGGCGAGGCGTTTGGCCAGGGAGACGAAGTCCACCCCGTTCATCCACTTACCCAGACGGCGGTTGAAGCTCTTGGCGAAGCTCTTGCCAAGGCTGGAGCGGCTGGAGCCTGATTTGCTGGCCTGGACCATGCTCGCACCTTTCGCCCCCTGGGAGTCTTGGCCGCCGGGAGGTTGGGGCGTGTTCCCGGAACATGGAAGTCGAGAGATCGGGTAAATCTACGCGCCCCGTGAAAACAACGCAAGAGGCCGGACCAGGGGCCGGGGGCAACGGTCGGCAGGCAATGTCACCCAAATTTCACCAACCCGACGCCGGATCTGCCAGAGCCCGCCGAACCGGGATGTTAAGCTTGATCAGATAGGGTGAAGCATCTGCCACCAACGCCCCTCCCTGGAGGTTCAAGCATGGAAGACAAGCGTAATCTGCACCTTAAAGCCCAGGAACTGGCCGACTGCTACGCCACCAGCGACCCCCTGCCGGAGATGAGCGGCATCGCGGCCCTGGAGGACAAGCAGGAGGCGGCCCTGAAGTGGCTGGCCCTGGCGGTCCTGCACGCGGTCAACGCCAACGCCAAGAAGATCAGCCTGGAGCTGACCCCGGACGGCCAGGCGGTGGTGACCGCCAAATACCGCGAGGCCATCCTGCCCACCCCCGGGCCCGAGGTCGGCGCCCTGATCATGGACGCCGCCCGCGAGCTGATCCACGCCGAGGACGCGGCCAAGGCCAAGCTGCCCCTGGCCTTTGGCGTGCGCGGGGACAGCCTGACCATCCAGGTCAAGGTGGAGCGGGACAAAAAAGGCGGCCAGGAGCTGAGCCTGAAGTTCGCCGACGAGGATTAGGCAGTAGTCACAATGAATTATAACGCCGGGGGCCTCAAGGCGCCCCGGCGTTTTCGCACCGCGTCCTGGCCGCCGGCCGGCCTGGCTCCCCTCGGGCCAACCCCGAACCGGGCGTGCTTGGCGGTCAGAGGCCAACCTTCTGGGGGGCGCGCACCACGCACAAGAGCATCTTGAAGCGCTCCACGGCGTCCAGGGCATGGGCCACGCCATGGGGCATGGCCACGCACTGTCCGGCGGCGGCCTCCAGGGGGGTCCCGCCGATGGTGATCCGGGCCCGGCCATCCAGGATCAGCACCAGGGCGTCGGCGGGCACGGTGTGGGCGCTGATGCCCTCGCCGGCGTCGAAAGCGAAAACCGTCAGGCTCAGCAAGGGGTTCTGGGCCAGGGTCCGGCTGACCACCTGCCCCGGCTGATACTCCACCAGGCCCGCCAGCTCCAGGGGCTGGGCAAAGGGGATGTTCTTGAGCATCTGGTCCTGGTCCATGGGCGTCTCCCGACTGAAGGTGGTCGATAAAACCTGGGCCTACTTACCAGCATAACCCCAGCCGCCTAATCCAACCAAGCCCATGATGGTGCGGATGGTGATATACTGCCTCCGCGAGGAGGCGGCATGGGCAGAGAGATAATCAATTATCATCCCGGATTGGTGGCCGACCGCAACCTGCTTTTGACCAGCCAGCGCCCCCTGGACCGGCGCGACTACCTGGCCATGGCCGGAGCGGCGGCGGTGCTGTTGCCCCAGGTCTGCCGGCCGGACCTCTACGGCCTGGTCAGCTCCCTGGGCCTGCCCCATTTCCCCCGGCCGGCGGTGCACCTTAGTCTGGACGGCAAGGTGGGCAACTGCTGGCTCTTCCGCCATCTGGATCTTCCCCACCCCCGCACCCTGATCTATGACCGCCTGGACCAGGCGGTGGCGGCCTGGCGGGCGGGGGAGGTGGAGGCGGCCGGGATCACCTCACCCTTGGTGGCCAAGGGCGCTGGCGGGGGCCAGGGCAGCAACGTCTTCCTGGTGGCTAGCCTCGAGGAGCTGCAGGGTTTGGCCCACCGCCTGGAGACCCGCTGTTTCCTGGGGCCTCCCGGCATGGTGCTCCAGGAGCGGATCCCCCTGCCCGGCCGCGACGCCCGGGTGGTGCTGGTGGGCGACCAGGTGGATTGTTTTTGGCGGGTGGCCCCGGACCCGGAGCGGTTCTTCACCTGCCTGAGCCAGGGCGGCCGGGTGGAACGCGGAACCTGGCCGGAGGAGATGGCCCGGGCGGTGGATCTGGCCCAGACCCTCCAGCGCAAGGCGGGCCTGGACCTGGCGGGGGTGGACGTGCTGGTGCCGGAGGAGGGTCCGGCCCTGCTCCTGGAGATCAACTTCTTCTTCGGCCGCAACGCCCACGGCGGCACCGCCCCTTTGCGGGCGGCCCTCCTGCGGGCGGTCCGCTCTTGGCTGGCCAGGCTGGACCTGGACCCGGAGCGGGTGAGCCTGGCGGAGGACTGAGATGGCCGGGCTGCTCGGCGAGCGGCCGGTGGTGATCCCCACCGGGGACGGCCTGCGCCTGGAGGGTCTCTTCTCCCGGCCGGCCGGCCAGGCCCTGGGGGCGGCCTTGGTGCTGCACCCCCACCCCCTGTATGGCGGCAACATGCACAACAACGTGGTGCAGGCCCTCTGCGACGGGGCGCTGGCCGCGGGCTGGGCCGTCCTGCGGATCAATTTCCGGGGGGTGGGCGGCTCCACCGGCCAACACGACCAGGGCCGGGGCGAGAGGGAGGACGCCCGGGCGGCCCTGGACTGGCTGCGCCGGGAGGTCCCCGGCCCGCTGGCCTTGATGGGCTACAGCTTTGGCGCCCGGGTGGCCAGTCTGGCCGCGGCCGACTTGGGCGAACTGGCGGCCGGCGTGCTGGTTGCGCCGGCCCTGGTCCTGGGCGAGCTGGGGGCCTGGCCGGAGGAGGCCGGGCCGCTGTTGGTGGTGGCCGGCGACCGCGACCAATTCACCAGCCAGTTCGGCTTGCGCGATTATGTCGCCGGCCTTGGTGCACACGCCTCACTGAAGAACCTCACCGGGGCCGACCATTTCCTGATTGGACGCGAAAGTGAACTGGCCACCCTGACCAAGCAGTGGTTAACCCAGCCCCCACAAGTGGAAAAGATGTGAACTTTATCTACATATTGTGGCTTGTTTGAAAATATTGCCCAATATATGGTTTTTTTCTTGACAGCTTTCACCGGCGGTTGTTAGGGTGATTTCCGGATGAAGATGCACCTTTCTGGAACCCGCAACCGCCCCCAGCCGCATCAGCCGAACTAATCCGAGGTGGTTCGGCCAGGCCACGGGGCGACCTCCCCCGGAAGGCGATGGCCTTCCCCCCTCCCCGCGCAGGGTCGGTCGCCAGACCGGCCCTGCCCTTTTCGGGGGCGCGGGCCTGGCTTCCGGCTTGGCTTGCCTGCTCCCGGGGCGCATGCTACAAAGATTCAGAGAGGCCAATGACGTTTTCAATCCGGTGGAGCGCGTGAACGAGACCAAACCCACCGCCGATGTGCGCGAGCTGGCCCAGGAGCTGGAGAAATACCGCCAGATCGTGGAGACGGCCAGCGACGCGGTGGTGAGCATCAATCAGAACCACGAAGTGGTGTACATGAACGCGGCGGCCGAGACCCTGTTCGGCTATCGCCGCAGCGAGATCCTGGGCGGCGACCTGGCCCCCTTGATCCCCAGCGAGCACCGCCGGGCCCATCGCCACTACGTGGAGCGCTACGTGCGCACCCGCCAGGCCCGCCTGATCGGCCACTCCGCCGATCTGGAGGGCGAGCGCCGCGACGGCTCGCGCTTCCCCATCTCCATCAGTTTTTCCGTGGCCGAAACCGCCGATGGCGGCCTGATGTTCACCGCCATCATGCGCGACAAGACCGCCGAGCGAGAGCTGGCCGACCGGGCCCAGCGCAGCGAGCGCCTGGCCGCGGTGGGGGAGATGGTCACCACCGTCAGCCACGAGATCCGCACCCCCCTCTCCCTGATCGGCGGCTTCGCCCGCCAGTTGCAGAAGGAGGCGGGGCTGAGCGAAAAGGCCCGGCACAAGCTGGGCATCATCGTGGAGGAGGTGGCCCGCCTGGAGGCTCTGCTGGTGGAGCTCAACGACCT
>JAIUYB010000225.1 GCA_020216625.1 Desulfarculus sp. | reverse complement strand
AGGCAATGTGGGGGAGCCATTTTTGCGTAGCAAAAATGGCTCCCCCACGCCCCCTCCGAAAAAACGGGCGATTCAGCCGCGCTGAATCGCCGCGGGATGTGGGTGGCGCCATGTGATGCCAGGGTTAAGCGCGGAGGGTGGCTCCTGCCCTAGCTCGCCGCCGGCCTGGCTGGCGTCCATGCTCGACCCTGCCCCCTAGAACCGCGCCATGAAATCCAGCAAGGCCTCGTTGAAGGCCGCCGGTTTCTCCAGGTGGGCGGTGTGGCCCGCGCCCTCGATGACGGTGATCCCCGCGCCGGGCAGGTTCTCCACGATGTACTGGCTGTACTTGGCCGGGGTCAGTTGGTCGCGGTCGCCCACCAGGCACCAAGTGGGCAGGCTGATCTCGCCCAGACGATGACAGACGTTGAAGGCATCGCAGGCCCGGAAATCGCCCAGGATGACCTCGGTGGGGGTGGCCGAGAGCTGCTGCACCCCCAGCTCCAGGGTGCGGGCGTCGCAGCCCGGGGCGTGGGCGAATTGCACGATCAGGCGCAGGGCCGGCAGGGGGTCGGGCCCGGCCAAGGCCTCTAGGATGGCCGGGGCCACCTTGAGCCGGCAGCCGGTGCTGGCCAAAACCATCCCCCGGATCAGATGGGGCCGGGTCAGGGCCAGCATCTGGCAAACCGCCCCGCCCAGGCTGTGACCCAGGACCACCGGCCGCACCGGGCCGGCGGCGATGAAATCGCCCAGCCAGGCCGCGTAGTCCTCCACCGTCTCGCGGGCCGGGCCGGGGCTTTGGCGATGACCGGGCAGGTCGATGGCGGCCACATTGACCTCGCCGGCCAGGCCCGAGAGTTGGGGCAGGAAGACCTCGGCGCTGCCGCCGGAGCCGTGCACCAAGAGCAAGGAGGGGCGGGACGGATCAAAGGGTCGGCGGCCGGTCAACAGCCCGGCCGGGTGCGTTTCCTGGTGCTTTTCCCACATCCCCGCCCTCCTCGCCCCCAGCGGACCGGGTCTTGATGAATTTCGGCTTGGCCAGTTGCCGGCCAGCCACCGTTAACTTCATACCGCATGCCCGGCGCGGTGGTCAATCCGGGGCCGTCATTTAGCGGGCTTGGCTGACCCAGTGCGGGATGGAGATGGTCTTCCCCTCCGCGTCCGACTTGGGCGTCCCATTGTCCAGCAGCAGGCCGTAATGGTTCTCCGAGCAGCCGGCCACCGACGGAACCTTGCGGGGCTCGTCAATGGCGCTGAACAAGATCGCTTTTACCCGGTTGCAAATCAACCTTAACTTCATGCTTCGGTAAAGATGGTTTGCTCAGGCCGACTTCGTCCGCGGGTCAAGGTTTTTGCCGCCTCCAAGCTCCGTCCCCCCCACCGCTTCCCGTGGATTCGGTCCTGGCTGGCCCACCCCACCCTCGCGACCCTCGATTGCCACTCATCGCTGTTTTATATTGGTTGTGAATCGTTGGCCTCGGTATCATTTAGTCATAACCCCTCGTCCGCCCCGGATGGAGCCAGTCACACACCATGGCATCGCCTTGCAAGAAGTGCCTGCTCATCCTGCTTGACGGTCTGGCCGACCGCGCCTGCGCCGAACTTGAAGGCCGCACGCCGTTGATGCACGCCTCCACTCCCAACCTGGACCGGTTGGCCGAAATGGGTTGCTGCGGGCATTTCCACGCCACCACCCCCGGCCAGGCTCTACCTAGCGAGGAGGCCCATTTCGCCATGATGGGCTATGATTCGACGCTTTTCCCGGGCCGGGGGTTCCTGGAGGGTCTGGGCGAAGGCTTCCCGTTCAACGACGACGACGTGCTGTTCCTGGCCCACCTGGCCTTTTTCCAGGCCAAGGGCGGTCACCTGCTGCTGATCGAGAAGAAGCCCAAGCTTCCCGAGGAGCAGGCGGAGTCGTTTTTCGCGGCGGTGCGCGACTACACCGGCCCCCGGGGCAGGGCCAGGTTCCACCGGGCCCGAGGCTCCAGCGGGGTGCTGGTGCTTAGCGGCGACCTCGATCCCCGGGTCACCGACAGCGACCCCATGCTGCCCGGGCGTCCCCTACAGGCCCCCCGGCCCTGGGCCGGCCTGGAGAATGACCATCAGGCATTGAACACCGCCGCGCTCCTCACCGACTACCTGCGCTTCGCCCACGCCCGGTTGGACGGCCACCCCCTGAACCGGGTCCGCCGCCTGGCCGGCCAGCCGCTGGTCAACGGAGTCCTGACCCAGCGGGCCGGACGCCGCACCTGGGCGCCGCCCCTGCTCCAGGCCTGGGGCTTGAAGGTCTTGAGCCTGTCTTCGGCTCCTGTCTATCGCGGGTTGTTCGAGTTCATGGGGGCCGAGGCCCTGCTGACGCCCGAGGACCATGATCCTGGCCGGGAGGTGGAAACCAAGCTGGAGACGGCTTTGACCCGCCTGGACCAGGACTGCGACTTGGTCCACCTGCACACCAAGGCCCCGGACGAGGCGGCCCACCTCAAGGATCCCCGCCTCAAGGCCTCGGTCATCACCGCCATCGACCGCGGACTGGCCAGTCTGCCATCGCTGCTGGCCCAGCGTGACGACCTGCTGGTGGCGGTGACCGGCGACCACGCCACCCCCTCGGTGGGGGATCTGATCCACTCCGGAGAGCCATCGCCCCTGCTCCTGGCCGGTTCCGGAGTCTGGCGAGACCAGGTGGCGCGTTTCGACGAGGTGGCTTGCGCGGGCGGGGCCCTGGGTCTCTTGCGGGGCCGGGAGTTCATGCTGACCGTCCTGGCCCTCATGGACCGGGCCAAGCTGGTGGGTCTGCGCGATTCTCCCCGCGACCTGCCCTACTACCCCGGCCCGGACCTGGCCCTGGGCGTGGCCTGATGACCGGGCGCGATCAGGCCCTGGCGGACGCTTTTCGCGACAAGCCCGATCTGGTCTGGCCCCTGCCCGCCTGGCAGCTCTCCCCCCAATCCCTGGCCGAACTGCGCAACCGACCCCGGGTGGCGGTGGTGGAGCTGGCCGGCCGCGACAGCGTGGCCGCCGCGCTCGCGGCCACCGCCGAGCATGGCTTCAGCGACCTTGTTCCCACCTACGTCTACACCGGCAGCGAACACGGGTCTTGGCAAACCGTGGGCCAGGCCTGGCTTCGCCTGCGCCGGCGACTACCAGACGCTGTCAACCTGCATCCCCTCCTTCTTCATGGCTCCCCCCTGCTCTGGCGGGCCCTGAACGGCCGCTACGCCGGAGAGTTGATGGCCCGCCACGGTCTGCCCGTCTTTTGCGTTGGCTGCCATCTCTATCTGCACGCCCTGCGCCTGCCCCTGGCCCTGGCCCTGGGCGGCGCGCCCATCGTCGCCGGCGAGAGGGAGAGCCACGACGGCCGGGTCAAGATCAACCAGTTGGCCGTCTGCCTGGACGCCTACCGCGCCCTGATCCAAAATTGGTCGGTGGACCTGCTCCTGCCCCTGCGCCAGGTGGCCGCTGGCCAAGAGGTTGAAGCCTGGTTGGGCCTATCCTGGCCGGAAGGCGGCGAGCAACTGGGATGCGTGTTGTCCGGCAACTATTGCGCCGGGGATGGGCGGGCGGTGTATTCCGACCGCGGTCTGACGGACTACCTGCACGATTTCGCCCTGCCCCTGGTCAAGACCTGGCTCACCGGGCTGCTGGCTGGTCGACCCCGCGATCCCATCCAAGTGGCCAGCGAATTATTGGCGGTTCAATTGCGAACCCCGCCGGGCCAAAAGCCAGGCGGGGTCGTGAAGGGCGACGACGAGGCCGCGCCTTGATTCAGTCCTCCTCCTCCTCGGCCTCCTGCTTGATCTGCCGGTAACGGGCGGTTTCCGAAATCTTGCGGCGGGCCGCCTCCTGGGCATCCTCTTCGGTCAGATGGATCTCCCCGCATTCGGGGCAGGTCAGGTTGACCACCGGGCCCACGCTGCGGCGCTTGATCTCGTCGGCGGTCATGTGCCCCACCGACCCGCACTTGGTATCCACCCGCTCGGCCCGCACCTCGGTGCGCTGCTTGTCGCCGGGCATCTCTATTCCTCCAGGTCATGAAGGGATGGCCGGAGGTGTGTTTCCGCCTTGCGTCCCCACGCGGGCCAAGGTCCTCCGGCCGCCATCCTCCCCCAGGCTATAAGCTTATCGCAGCCGCGCGAACTATGAAACGGGCTCGCCTCGCTAACCTCGGGCGTTGCCGGCTCCGGCCAGGAGCCTTCCCCGGGCGTCCAGAACCTCGACTTCCACCAACCGACCGCCGTCCAGGCGGTGCGTGGCGCAACTGAGTCAGGGGTCATAGGCCCGCACCGCCATTTCCACCCGGTTCAGGGCCTCCTCGCTGACCTGGCCGGCCTTGATCACACTCTGGGCGGCGGCCCGCACGCTCATGTTCATGGGGGCCAGATTGTGGGTGGTGCCCACGATAAGGTTGGCCTTGACGATCAGCCCCTGGTCGTCGGTGGTGTAGTCGTGGATCAGGCTGCCCCGGGGGGCCTCCACGCAGCCCACGCCCCGGCCAGCGCCGGGTGTGACCTCGCCACGCACCTTGGGGTCGGTGATGCCGCGGTCCTCCAGCAGCTCCACCACCTTCTCGCAGGCGTAGACCAGTTCGATCAGCCGGGCCCAGTGGTAGAGCATGGTGGACTGGGCCGGGCGGCCGAATTTCTGGCGGAACTCCTCCAACTCGGCCTGGGCCAGAGGGGTGGAGATGCGCTCGCAGACGTTGATTCGGGCCAGGGTGTTGACCCGGTAGACGCCCCTGGGTTGGTCAAGGTCCATGGAGAAACCCTCGCCCCAAGCCCGGGCGTAGGGAAACTTGCCGTAGGACCAGGGCTCCACGTGCTCGCCCAGCATCTCAACGTAATCAGCGGGCGCGAAATCGCGGTATTGCCCGTCGGGTTTCATCAGGCGCAGCACGCCCTCGTGAAACTCCAGCGCGCCGTCGGCCGGATCGACCAGGCCCATGAAGCCGGTGGTGATCTCGCCCAGCCCGATGGTCTCCCGCTCCAGCTT
>JAIUYB010000224.1 GCA_020216625.1 Desulfarculus sp. | reverse complement strand
AGGAACTGGTGGCGGTGCTGGGCGGCTGGGACCCCAGCGCGCGCAAGTTCTTCGCCACCGACGAGTTGTCCTTCACCGTGAACCGGGCCTTGTTCGAGCGCATGGCGGACGAGTGGGACCAGTCTTTCCTGACCACCAAGACCTGGGGCCAGGCGCGGCAGAAGGTGGAGCGCAGCCGCCGGGCCTGGGCCAGGCCGGATCAGGGCTAGCCAAGCGGCAAGTGGACGGGAGACGGGCATGGAGGCGCAACTACGGGTGGGCTCCGGGGTCAGCCAACTGGACCGGCTGTTGGGCGGGCTGCACATCGGCGACAACGTGGTCTGGCACGACGCGGCCGGATCCCTGGCTCAGGTTTTCTGCCTGAACTTCGTGCAGGCCAGCCAGGCCCAGAACCGTCCCTTGATTTACGTCAGCTTCGACCGCTCGCCCAAAAACCTTTTGGACATGCTGGGTCCCCTGGCCGATAGCCCCCAACTGACCCTGCTGGATTGCTTCACCCATGGCAAAGGGGCGGGTTCGGCGGTGTTCCAGCGTTTCTACGAGCGCGAGCGCGCCCACCCGCGCTGCCGCATCGTGCCGGTGGGCCAGCCGGGGCGGGTGCAGGCGGTGATGGACGCCTTCTACGGGGCCCATGCCGCCCTGGAGGGGCGTGGCGAGGTGCGCTTCGTCTTCGAAAGCCTCACCGGCATGCAGGAGTTGTGGGGTGGCGAGGATGAGATCATCAAGTTCTACGCCCACTCCTGCCCCCGGCTCTACGACCTGAACACCATCGCCTACTGGATCATGGAGAAGCAGGCCCATTCCGCCCGCCTGCGGGCCCAGATCAACCAGATCGCCCAGGTGGCCATCGAGCTCAGCGTCCGCCGCGGCACCACCAGCCTGACCATCCTCAAGGCCGAGCGCCGCCCCTCCGAAACCCACCACCAGCCCCACGCCTACTGGACCAAGGACCTGAACGTCAGCTTTGACGAGCAGCACCGGGGCGGCGGCCGCTGGGATCTGGGCCTGCGGCTCAAGGAGCTGCGCGGCAAGAAGGGCCTGAGCCAGACCGAGCTGGCCAAGCTGGTGGGGGTGACCCCCAGCACCATCAGCCAGGTGGAATCCAACCTGATCTATCCCTCCCTGCCGGCCCTCTTGAAGATGGCCGAGGTGCTCTCGGTGGAGATCAGCAGCTTCTTCCAGGAGGAGCTGGAGCAAGAGCGGGGGGTGGTCTTCGCGGCGGCCGAGGCGGTGGAGGTGAAGTTGGCCGACCTGCCGACGGGAGCGCTGACCGCCCATTCGCTGTTGCCGGTGGACATGAAGGTCAAGGCCGAACCCTACCTGATGGAGATCGGGCCCAAGCAGACCCTGGCCTCGCACTTTTTCGTCCACAAGGGCGAGGAGGCGGGCTACCTGCTCGCCGGCCGCCTGCAAATCAAGTTCAAGCACGCCACCGTCACCGCCCGGGCCGGGGATCTGGTCTACCTGACCAGCGAAATGCCCACGGCCTGGATCAACCCTGGCCGTCAGCCGGCCCGCCTGCTCTGGTTCAAGATCAGATAGACCCGCCAGGGGCCGACCCGGCCTCGTGGCGGGCTGGTCTTCCCACCCCGGGCCGCCGAGGTTCAAACCCGTTCTGAGCATGATTGCAACTAACTAAACCGCGCCGCTTGCCATCCCGTCCCGACTAGCCGTCAAATTAGTGAAAATAAAACATTGCCGGGTTTAGCGGCAATATTGCCGGCTGGACTCGGCCATGGACCCTACCGCATTGCTGAACATTGAAACGCCTAAAAGCGGCAATGTTGCCGCAAAACATGGCATAGTGCCCCATGATTAAGCGCCAGCCCGGACCGGCCGCGTTGCCGTAAAAAGCCAAAAAACCCGGTGGGGAATGAGAGTTATGATTAGCGGCACTAATACAAACGCCCTTGACTTGACCCGGCTTGGCGTGGGATAAGGCAAGCGTTGCCATTTAGTTTAACTAATACATGATCGGTCTCCGCCCGGTTCCGGCCGGCGGGGCCGAGGTCCAACCCACGCCAAGGAGACGACCATGAACCTCTCCCGTCCCAACTCCAACGAGGCCCTGCAAACCAAAAACCGCTCGCGCGACGTGGCCCCCCAGAGCGGCATCTGCTCGCGCTGCATCGACGGCTGCAAGGGCAATTGCGATCTTTTCAACGCCACCTTCCGCAGCCGGGAGCTGCTCTATCCCAGCCCCTTCGGCGAGCTGACCGCCGGCGCGGACAAGGACTACCCGGTCGACTACAGCCACCTGAACATCATGGGTTACGCCATGGGGGCCGAGGGCGCCAAGGCCGATCCCGACCACGCCACCTTCCCCACCGTCAAGACCGAGACCAGCTACGGCGTGGCCAACAAGGTCAAGATGAAGATCCCCATGTTCACCGGCGCCCTGGGCTCCACCGAGATCGCCCGCAAGAACTGGGAGCACTTCGCGGTGGGCGCGGCCATCACCGGCATCAGCCTGGTCTGCGGCGAGAACGTCTGCGGCATCGACCCCAAGCTGGAGCTGGACAAAAAGGGCAAGATCAAGGAAGCCCCGGACATGCGCCGCCGGGTGGAGGACTACCGCCGCTACCATGACGGCTGGGGCGACATCCTGGTGCAGATGAACGTGGAGGACACCCGTCTGGGCGTGGCCGAGTACGTGCTGGACAAGCTGGGGGTGGAGACCATCGAGCTGAAGTGGGGCCAGGGCGCCAAGTGCATCGGCGGCGAGATCAAGGTCCACACCCTGGAGCGGGCCCAGGAGCTGAAGAAGCGCGGCTACATCGTCACCCCCGATCCGGACAACAAGGCCATCCAGGCCGCGTTCAAGGACGGGGCCATCAAGGAGTTCGAGCGCCACTCCCGCCTGGGCTTCGTGGACCAGGAGAGCTTCATGGCCGAGGTGGCCCGCCTGCGCAAGCTGGGGGCCAAGCGCGTCACCCTGAAGACCGGGGCCTATCCCATGCGCGAACTGGCCATGGCCATCCGCTGGTCCTCCGACGCCAAGATCGACCTCCTGACCATCGACGGCGCCCCCGGCGGCACCGGCATGAGCCCCTGGCGGATGATGTCGGAGTGGGGCATCCCCTCCATCTACCTGCACAGCATGGCCTACGAGCTCTGCTCCCGCCTGGCCAAGCGCGGGGCCTGGGTGCCGGACATCGCCTTCGCCGGCGGCTTCTCCAGCGAGGACCACATCTTCAAGGCCCTGGCCCTGGGCGCGCCTTTCACCAAGGCCGTCTGCATGGGCCGCGCCCTGATGATCCCCGGCATGGTGGGCAAGAACATCGGCCGTTGGCTCAACGGCGAGGATGGCGGCCTGCCCAGCACCGTCAGCAAGTACGGCAGCACCAAGGAGGAGATCTTCGTCTGCTACGAGGACCTCAAGGCCAAGTACGGCAAGGAGATCAACAATTTCCCGCTGGGCGCCATCGGCATCTACAGCGCGGGCGAAAAAATCCGGGTGGGCCTGCAGCAGCTCATGGCCGGGGCGCGCAAGTGGCGCACCGATCTGATCACCCGCAAGGACCTGGCCAGCCTGACCGAGGAGTGCGCCAAGGTCACCGGCATCACCTATATCATGGACGCCTACCGCGATGAGGCCCTGGCCATCATCGACGGGGCCGAAAACGGCCAGGTGGCCAAGATCGCCTAGCCGCGCCTAGCGCTTGCATCGCCTGAACCGGGCCGGCCCTCGCAAACACCGGGGGCCGGCCCCTTCTTTTCGCGCGCGCTCCAGGCGCGAGGCTTCACAAAGCGATTTCCTCCCACGCCATTCCGGTTTAGAATGAAATCCCCGCGCCACGCTCACGCCGGCCCCAGGCCGGCCCCAGGCAGCCAAGGAACCGCCGCATGGGCAAGTTCTGGGAGGTCCTGAAGCAGCTTTTCCGGGGAGAGAACGGACCCGCCCTGAACCCGGAGCAGGAGGAGGAGCTGCGCGCGGCCTTCAAGGCCCGCTACCACAACTTCAAGCTCCTGTTGGCCGCCAACAACAAGGCCCTGGAGATCATGGGCGAGATGGAGGCCACCCTGCGCGGCGGCCGGCCTTTCGGCATGCGCTTCGTGCGGGCCAACTGCACCGCGGTGGGCGTCAACGTGTTCAGCATGGTCAAGAACATGGACGCCCTGGCGCCCGGCAAATACGCTGAGCTCTTCGACCGCTTCCGCGAGATCAACGAACGAATCAACCAGATCCTGGCCGCCCAACGCCCCCTGCGGGGCGATAAACTGGTCCTGGCCCTGGACGAGGTGGACCGCAACCACACCGACCAGGCCGGGGCCAAGATGGCCAACCTGGGCGAGGTCAAGAACCGGGTGGGCCTGCGCACCCCGGAGGGGTTCGTCATCTCGGCCCTGGCGTATCAGCGTCTGTTCGCCCACAACGATCTCCAGGCCGAGATCGACCGCCGCATCCAGGCCGCCAGCTTCGAACGCATGGACCATCTCTTCGCCCTCAGCTCCACCTTGCAGCAGCTCGTCATCCGGGCCGAGGTTCCCGACGACCTGCGCCAGGCCATCGAGGGCGCCTATGATCAGCTCCAGGCCCGCACCCGGCCCGGGATCACGGTTTCCATGCGCTCCAGCGCCCTGGGCGAGGACGACCTGGGGCTCTCCTTCGCCGGGCAATACAGCAGCCAGCTCAACGTCAGCCCCGAGCACATCATCCAGTCCTACAAGGAGATCGTGGCCAGCAAGTACAGCCTCCAGGCGGTTTTCTACCGCCTGAGCCGTGGCATCCGCGACGAGGACGTGGCCATGTGCGTGGGCTGCTTGGCCATGGTCGACGCCCAGGCCGGGGGGGTGACCTACACCCGCAACGCCCTGGACATCCGCGACCAGAACCTGTACCTCAACAGCGTCTGGGGGTTGCCCAAAAGCGTGGTGGACGGGGCCACCCCGGTGGACCTGTTCGTGGTGGAGCGGGGGGATCCGCCCCGGGTGGTGCGCCAGGAGATCGCCCGCAAGGACCAGAAGTTCAT
>JAIUYB010000223.1 GCA_020216625.1 Desulfarculus sp. | reverse complement strand
GGGGCAGGAGCGTCTCGCGGGTGTAGGTCCGGGCCGCGAACACCTGCCCGGCGTAGTAGACCACCGCTATGACCAACAGCGCCCCCAGCACCAGGCCGGTCCGCCGGATAAGCTGTCCCTTGTTCAACGGTCCACTTTCTGACAGGTTCCTAGCTATCGGCGGAGATCAGGGCCGCGATCCGCGCCCGCACCGCCGCCGGGGCCAGGCCGGTCTCGCGGCAGACGCGGGCCACGTCCTCGGCCTCGGGATGCACCCGCCAGCCGTCGCCCACCCGGGCGCGCTTGACCCGCACCGGTCCCCAGGGGCTCTCCACCGTGATCTGCTCCCGGTCCAGGAGCCGCCGCTCGCAGCGCCTTAAGCGCACCCCCAGGCTGGTGGTCTGCTCCAGGACCAGGGCGGCCAGGGCCTCGGCCTGGTCCGGCCGGGCCATGACCAGGGCCATCAGGCCCGGACGGCCTTTTTTCATCAGCAAGGGCGCGGCGGCCACGTCCAGGGCGCCGGCGGCCAGCAGCCGCTCGCTGACCAGGGGCCAGTCCTCGGGGCTCATGTCATCCAGATGACAGACGATCTCCACCACCTGGTCCGCGGCCGAGTCCGGGCCATCGTCGCCCAGGAACAGACGCACCAAGTTGGGCAGGCCCCGGCTGGGCCGGCTGCCCCCGCCCAGGCCCTGGGCCAGCAGGCGCATGGCCGGCAAGGGGCCGAAGCCATCGGCCAGGGTGGAGACCAGGGCCGCGCCGGTGGGAGTCACGGTCTCGCCCGGCTCCGGCCAGGCCGTCACCGGAATCCCGGCCAGCAGCTCCACCACCGCCGGGGCCGGCAGGGGGATGCGGCCGTGGGCGCAGTCCACGAAGCCCCGCCCCAGGGGCAGGGGCGAGCAGACAATGCGCTCCACCCCGAGGGAGCGCAACCCGGCGCAGAAGGCCACGATGTCCACGATGGCGTCCAGGGCCCCCACCTCGTGGAAGTGGACTTCCTGCGGGGTGACGCCGTGGACCTTGGCCTCGGCCGCCGCCAGGCGTTCAAAAACCCGCAGGGCCGGGCCGCCAATGGCCTCGGGCAACCGCGCCAGGATCGCGGCCACCTCGGTCAGGCCCCGGTGGGTGTGCCCGGTCGGGTGCTGGTGGTCATGGTCGTGGCCGTGGGCGTGATCGGCCGTGTGGTCATGGTCGTGATGATGATGCCCATGGGCATGATCATGCGGGTGATCATGATCATGCTCGTGCGGGTGGCCAGGCTCGTGGCCAGGCTCGTGGCCGTGTTGGTGCTCGTGATGGTGGTGCGCTGGGGGCGGGGCTTGGCGTTCATGCACCACCAGTCGCCGGGCCATCAGCCCCAGATGCTCCACCCGGGCCTGGGAGACGCTGACCTCGCCGCTCAGGCCCAGGCTGGCGATCAGGCCCTCCAGCTCGGCCAGGGGCCAACCCAGGTCCAGAAGCGCCCCGGCCAACATGTCGCCGGACAGACCGCCGCAGGCGTCAACATAGAGAACCCTAGCCACGCTTCTTCTCCGGGGTCGGTTTCTTGGCCGGAGTCTTCTTGGCCGCCGGGTCCGGTTTCTTGGTCCCGGGCTTGGTCTTGGGAGCGGCCTTGGACTTGCCCGCCGCCTTCCTGGGCTTGGGCGGCAGCCGGGGCGGCCCGGTCAGGGCCAGCTCCAACACCTGGTCCATGTGGCTGACGAAGACGATCTTCAGCGCCCGCCGCACCTTGGCCGGGATCTCGCTGACCTCCTTCTGGTTCTTCTCCGGCACCAGGATGGTCTTGATTCCGGCCCGCAGCGCCGCCAGGGATTTCTCCTTCAGTCCGCCAATGGGCAACACCTTGCCGGTGAGCGTCACCTCGCCGGTCATGGCCACCTCCTCGCGCACCGGCACCCCGGTCAGGGCGCTGACGATGGCGGTGCAGATGGTGATGCCGGCGCTGGGTCCGTCCTTGGGGATGGCCCCGGAGGGCACGTGCAGGTGCAGGTCCAGGTCCTCGTAGAAGCCGCGCTTGAGCCCGAACTCCTTGGCCCGGCTGCGGGCGTAGGTCAAGGCCGCCTGCACCGACTCCTTCATGATCTCGCCCAGGCTGCCGGTGATGGTCAGGTTGGCCTTGCCCTCGGTCAGGCTGACCTCCACCCGGAGCACCTCGCCGCCAAAGGCGGTCCAGGCCAGGCCGGTGGCCACCCCGATCTCACCCTCGCCCTTTTCCTCCTCGGGCAGAAACTTCACCACTCCCAGGTACTTGGTCACTCCCTGGGCGCTGACCGCGAAGGGCCCGGGCTTGCCCTCGGCCACCCGGCGGGCCAGCTTGCGGCAGATGCCGGCCAGCTCCCGCTCCAGGGAGCGCAGACCGGCCTCGCGGGTGTAGCCCCGGATCACCTCGAAGATGGCCGCGTCGCTGATGCGCACCTGGGTGGGCTTGAGGCCGTGCTCCTTGATCTGGCGGGGCAACAGGTGGCGCCGGGCGATGATCACCTTGTCCTCGTCGGTGTAGCCCGACAGCTCGATCACCTCCATGCGGTCCAGGAGGGCCTCGGGGATGGTGTCCTCCTGGTTGGCGGTGGCGATGAACATCACCTTGGACAGGTCGAAGGGCAGGTTCAGATAATGATCGCTGAAGCTGAAGTTCTGCTCCGGGTCCAGGACCTCCAACAAGGCGCTGGTGGGGTCGCCGCGATAGTCCTCGCCGACCTTGTCCACCTCGTCGATCATGAAGACCGGGTTGTTGGCCCCGGCGGTCTTGAGCCCCTGGATGATGCGCCCCGGCAGGGCCCCGATGTAGGTGCGGCGGTGGCCGCGGATCTCGGCCTCGTCGTGCACCCCGCCCAGGCTGATGCGCACGAACTTGCGCCCCATGGCCTTGGCGATGGAGCGGCCCAGGCTGGTCTTGCCCACTCCGGGGGGGCCCAGGAAGCAAAGGATCGGGCCCTTCATCTTGGGGTTGAGCTTGCGCACCGCCAGATACTCCAGGATGCGCTCCTTCACCTTCTTGAGGTCGAAGTGGTCCTGGTCCAGGATGCGCTGGGCCTTCTTGATGTCGATGCGGTCCTTGCTCGACTCCTGCCAGGGCAGCTCCAGCACCCAGTCCAGCCAGGTGCGCACGATGGTGGCCTCGGCCGCCTCGGGCTGCATGGACTCCAGGCGGCCCAGTTGCTTGAGCGCCTCCTTGCGCACCTCATCGGAAAGGGATTTCTTCTCCAGGGCCTCGCGCAGGTCCATCAATTCCTGGTGGCGGTCCTCGGCGTCGCCCAGTTCGCGGCGGATGGCCCGGAGCTGCTCGCGCAGGTAGTACTCGCGCTGGCTCTTGGTCATCTCCTCCTTGGCCTCGGACTGGATCCGGGCCTGCATGGTGGAGACCTCCAGCTCCTTGCCCAGGTGGTCGTGGACCTTCTTCAGGCGGGCCACCGGGTCGGTCTCCTCCAGGATGTCCTGGGCCTCGGCGATCTTGAGCCTCAGGTTGCTGGCCACCAGGTCGGCCAGGCGGCCCGGGCCCTCCACCGAGTTCAGGATGGCCACCACGTCGCCGCTCAGAAGCCCGCGCAGGGAGAGGATCTTCTCGGAGGCCTCGCGCACCGAGCGCATCATGGCCTCCACCTCCAGGGGCAGCTCCGGCGGGGGCGATCCGCCCTCCTCGGGCTCCTCGGGCTCGTCCAGAGGCTCGATGCCCACCTCGATGAAGGGCTTGGTGCGCTCCCAGGCGGTGACTCGGGCCCGGGTGATGCCCTGCACCAAGACCTTTAGCCGGCCGTCGGGCAGGCGCAGTTGGCGCATGATCATGCCCACCGCGCCGATGGTGTAGAGATCATCCGGCGCGGGGTGCTCCACGTTCTGGTCCACCTGGGCGGCCAGGAAGACCAGCTGGTCCCGGGCCATGGCCGATTCCACCGCCGCCACCGAGCTGTCGCGCGCCACGAAAAGAGGCAGGATCATGTAGGGGAAGACGACCACGTCGCGCACCGGCAAAAGCGGCAGGGTCTCGGGCAGGGCGGCCTCCTCCAACTCCTGGGCCGGCATCTCCATTTCCGGACCGGGGTCGTTGGCATCGTCCTGATATTGGCTCATGTTCCTAACCATTCGGGCGGGGGGAGCGCGGGCGGGGCGGCCGGAACCGCCGCCGCCGATGAAAAATCCATCGTAACAGATGGCTATGGCATGTCAACCGCCCCCCTCGCGCGATGGTTTACATCGCGCCAACCGGGGACGGCTCTTGACAGAATCGCCCGCCGGCCCTAAAGTTAGCCTCCGTCGTGGCGGCGTAGCTCAGTAGGTCAGAGCATGCGGCTCATATCCGCAGTGTCCGGGGTTCAAGTCCCTGCGCCGCCACCATTTCATTTTCCTCCCTCAGCAGCGCCTCCGCATCCGTCTTGGTCCGTGGCCAGACGGCCGCCGCGCCACGGACCGTCCCCGCTGGACGTTGTCCGGGCCAGGGCCGCGATCCCCGGCGTCCAGGCCGGGTGAAGGACGGGTTTATCCATAGCGATCAATAATATATTGCCGCTGGTCAATTAGGCGGGCATAATGATTTTGTCGTGCCCTGCCCCTGGCCGCGTCGCGGCGGCGCCGGTTGGCTCGCGCCCCGCCGCCTGCGCAGGAGGTGAGGACATGTCCACCCTGGTTGGCATCGTTTGCGGGGGTGTGGTGGTCGTCCTGGCCTTGGCCCTGGATGGCGGTTGGCGCGTCTTGTTGGACCCGATTGCGGCCATGATCGTGGTGGGCGGGACCGCGGCCGCCACCCTGGTCGGCTTTCCCTTCCACCGGGCGATCGGTTTTTTCGCGTTGCTGGGGCGCATCCTGCGCGAGCCGAAGTCCAGCCAACTGGAGCAGACCATAGCCCGCCTGGTGGCCCTGGGACACAAGGCCCAAGAGGACTCGATCTTCAGCCTGGAGCCGGCGGCCAAGGCCGAGACCGACCGCCACATCCGGATGGGACTCACCCTGCTGGTGCGCGACGCGCCAACGGCGCGCATCGCCCGGCGCTTCGCGGTGGAGATGG
>JAIUYB010000222.1 GCA_020216625.1 Desulfarculus sp. | reverse complement strand
CGAGGGCAGGATGATTTCGATCCTGAGTGGTAGGTTATAAGACAAGACTTCCACTCGCTGCGTGGCGGCCTCTCCGTTTTCATCGCAGCCTGCGATGGCCCTGGTCACCAGGCAGCGTGCGGCCAAACGGCGCTCCCGCAAAAGATTGATCACGGCGTCGGCCAGCGGCTTGCCCTGCCAACGAGCATCCTCGCTGGTGTAGATACAGATGGTGTTGTATTCCATGCCGTCACCCCACGCGCCATCGGCGGCGCTCAGATGGACCTGCCGACCCACATTCCGGCGATGACCAAGGCCACGCCCACCAGATTGTTCAAAAGGAGGTTGAGCAAGGATAGACTGAGCAGGCCGTCGTTGGCCAGCTTGACCGTCTCCCAGCCGAAGCTGGAGAAGGTGGTCAACCCGCCCAGGAATCCGGTGACGAAAAACAGGCGGGCCGGGCCGGTCAAGGAGCTGTGGCGCTCGGCCAGACTGAAAAAAAGGCCAATCAGGAGCAAGCCAATCAGGTTGACTATCAAGGTACCGAAGGGGAAGCCGGCCCCCCATAGCTTGGCGGCGACCAAGCTGACCAGATAGCGGCTGGTGGCTCCAATGCCGCCGCCGATGAAAACCAGCAACACGTTCATAGAATCCCGGCTCCCAATTTCCGCGAGGTTTCGCCCGCCATGCCCTGGCTTCCTTCATGACCCATGGGACACGGATTGGCCTCCAGGGGCCAAGCGCCGATTCAGCCACCATCCCACCAACAGCCCCAGAGCCGCTCCGGCCGCCACGTCGCTGGGAAAGTGGGAGCCGCCCACCACCCGGCCCATGGCCACCAGAATCGCACCACCATAGCAGAATGGGGCGGCCTTGGGGTATCGTCCCGCCCAGACCGCCGCCAGGGCGAAGCTGGTGGTTACATGGCCAGAGGGGAAGGAATCCATCCTGCCCGCGAGGGACAGGTGCATCGGGTTCCAGATCGCATCCGCCAGGGCCGGCCTGGCCCGCCCGGCCATGAACTTGATGGCCAGAGCCGCCAGGCCGGAAGCCGCGAACGCCGCCAGGGAGACCAAGGCCAGCCGGCGGGTTGGCGGGCGTTGCCGAAAATGAGCCCAAGCCGCCAACGACAACATGACAGCCACCTGGACTCCCCCATGACCAACCCAATAAGCGGTCGCACCCCAAACGCGGCCCCAGGTGGTCCGCTCCCAAACCTGCGCCTGGGCCTGGACCCGCGGATCCCAGCCCCAGGCTATGCACCCCGCCGTGAGAGCCAACAGGGCCAGGACAACGAAGGTTCGCTGGCGGGTCATCATGGACGCGCCCGGCGGCTGACCATCAACAACAGCGGAGCCGACAGCAACTGCATCGCGACCGAGAACGCCACCAAGGCCATGACCGACCAATCGTAGAGGAAGCCCATTATGGCGCTACCCAGGAACCAGGCCACGCCGTAACCGGCGCTGAACAGTCCATAGGCCGAACCGCGCTTGTCGGCCGGAATCATCCCCGCCACCGCCGCGCGCATCACCGATTCCTGGGCCGCCATGCCCACGCCCCATAGTATCATGCCGGCCAGGACCAGCCAGAAGCCGCCCAGGAACACCAACGGGGCCACCAGGGCCGAAAGCAAGGCCACCCCCACCATGATCGAAAGACCCTTGCGATCATAGCTGCGGCCCAGCCAGAGGGCGGCCAGGGCGTCCACTCCCATGGCCACGGAATAGAGGATGGGAATCCAGGTCTCGTTTATCAGGCCGGTCTTCTGAAAGTGATAGGCGGCCAGGGGATAGTCCGCGAAACCGGCGGCGATCAGCGCGCTGGCCCCCAGGTAGAGCCAAAACACGCGGGGGATGCCTTGGGACTCCAGCTGATGCGGCGAAGCGTCCTCCAGGTCGCGGGGGGTGGGATAAAGCCAGCGCGCGGCCAACAGCACCAGCATGGCCATCAAGGCGGGGACGATCAGAAGCGCGTAACTGGCGCGATAGTCGCTCTTCATATACATCACGGCCGCCACCACCAGGGGGCCGGTCACCGCGCCGATCTGGTCCAGGGCCTCGTGCAGGCCAAAGGCCCAACCCCGCCCCATGTGGTGGGAGGCGTGGGAGAGCATGGCGTCGCGGGACGGTGAGCGCACCGCCTTGCCCAGTCGCTCGGCCACCATCAACGCGGCGGCCATGGGCCAATTCCCGGCCAGGGCCAGGGCGGGCACCGCGAAAAGGTTCAGGATGTAACCCGCTATGGTGATGGTCCAGTAACGTCCGGTGCGGTCGCTGAGGTATCCGAAGACCAGGCGCAAGGCGTAGGCCACCATCTCGCCCAGGCCGGCCACCACCCCCACCGTGGCGGCGCTGGCCCCCAGCAGGGCCAGGAAGGGGCCGTGGATGCTGCGCGCCCCCTCGTAGGTGATGTCGCTGAAGAGGCTGACCACCCCCACCAGGACCACGAACTTGAGGGCAGTCTGCCGGCTGTTGTTGGGTTGAGTGTCAGAATCGGCCATGCTCAATCTCCATGCACCGCGTGGGCGACAATCATGTCTTGACGCATCATGCTACGCGGACGCCGTCGGGCGACCGCCATTCATCTTACCAACCTTGGAGCAGCCCCGCGCAAGTTTGGCGGGGCTGTCCGGGCCAGAAATTGGGTGCGCGTGGATCAGGAAGAGGTCTGCAAGGGGTTGATGACCATCACCGGGATTGGACTGTTCCTTATAACCCTCTCGGTCACGCTGCCCAAGAAAGCGTGGGCCAGGCCCTTACGCGCGTGGGTGGGCATGACCAATAAATCGATGTCGTTCTCCTTGGCGTATCTCACGATCTCCTCGGCCTCGTCGCCGATGGTCACGATGTCCACCGTGGTACGCACGTCCTTGAACTGAGGGGCCTGTCGGGCGACGAAATCCTCCATCATTTTGTCCGCCCCGGCGGCCACGTCCATCTTCAGGGTGTCGAGTTCCAACCCCGGAACGTAGAAAAGCCCGATCTTGGCCAGATCCCGCACCACGTGGAACAAGTGTATGGTGGCGTCATGCTTGCTGGCCAGGCTCAGGACTTGGGGAAACACCTTCTCGCAGGCTTCCGAGAAGTCCACCGGAAACATGATCCGCTTGAAATCCATCATGGCTTGCCTCCCGTTTCTCGTCTTGGCTGGTTGGGTTGGCTATCCAGTTCGCCTACGGTCTCGCCCCTGGTCTAATGAACCCCAAGGGCCCATGACAACAGCTTGTAGAGGAAAAAAGAAACGATGCCGGCCAACACCGGGGTCAGGAACCAGGACAGGACGATCTCGCCCAGGGCCTTGCGATTCAGGGTCTGGATGCCCCTGGCTCCACCCGCTCCGGCCACGCCACCAATCAAAGCCTGGTTCATCGAGGTGGGGTAGCCCAGGAAGGCGGCGGTGTGGGCAGTGAGGCTTTGGGCCAGCTTGGCCCCCACCCCCATGTTCAGGTCCAGTTGCACGATGCCCTTGCCCACCTTCTCCAGAATGGGCCGGCCCCAGGTCAACGCTCCGATGGCCATCACGATCCCACCGATGAAGCCGGCCTTCATGGGGGTGGCCAGCTTAAGCCCATAGAACACCCCCACCGCGTTGCCGGTGTTGTTGGCGCCCAGGGTGTAGGCGGCATAGCAGCAGCCAGCGATGAGGGCCCACTGGAGAGCCTTCACCGACTTCTCGGAACGCCCCCGCATGGTCTTGTCCGTGACCTTGGTCAGGATATAGCCCAAAAGCCCGCTCACGATGGGGGTGCCGATCCAGGTCACGAACAGAAAGACGATGGTGGTCTCCCAAAAGACCGGGGCGCCCATGCCCAGGGCCGCGCCGACCACCGAAAAACATGCCAGCTGCGAGGTGGACACCGGCCACTTCATCCAGGTGTTGGCCGCCGTGACCAGGGCGGCGGTCAGCATCATGACCATGGCCCCCAAGGGAGTCATGTCATCGCCGCGGATGATGCCGGTGCCCACGGTCTTGACCACGTTGTGGCTTTCGAAGGTCGCCCCCAGAATGACGAACACCGCGATCAGGATCACCGCCGTGGTGGGCTTCTTGATGACTCCAGCGCCGTAGGCCATGCCCATGGTGGCCCCGGTGTAGTGGGAACCGATGGTCCAGCCGAAGAACAGGCCGGAGATGACCATGCCGATGTTAAGGAAAGACTCCATCGCATTCTCCCGCGTGGTTGTCACCGACAAGCGTTTGTTGTAATAATCAGATTGAGAGCGAGCTCGGAACTCTCAACTAATGTTGTAACACATATTACAACTTGGCCAGGATGTGTCAAGAAAAAATTTGTAACATATCGCGCAGTAGTTTGTTGTGGCCAGAATCCCGGCCTGCTCAAAACCACTGAGAGGGGAGCACCATGGATAAGCCAGCCACGGAGAATTGCGGAACTACTCGACAGAGGTGGCTTTTTCTGTCGTTCACTCTTCCCGCCCGGCCCTCCAGGGCCAGGGTCTATGCCTGGCGGCAGCTCAAAAAGCTTGGCGCCGTCAACTATCAGTCGGCTTGGGTGCTGCCTTACTCCCGCGAAAAGGCCAACGAGCTGGAAAAGCTGCTGCGGGACATCGAGTCGCACAAGGGAAGTGGAGTGATTGTCGAAGGGCGCCTTCTACGCCCGGTGGACGAGGAGGGTATTCGGCGAGCCCTGCTGGAGTCCAGCAAGGAGGAATATGGCGAGCTGATCGAGAAATGCGATGATTTCCTAAAAGAGATCGAAAAGGAGACGGTCCAGAGGAATTTCATCTTCGCCGAGGTGGAAGAAAACGAGGAAGACCTGGAAAAGCTTAAGAAATGGCTGAAAAAAGTTGAACGCCGCAGCGCCGTTGACTCGCCGATGCGCAGAGAGGTGCAAGATAAGATCAGGGCCTGCGAGCAGGCCCTGAACGAGTTCGCCACCGTTGTTTACAACCACACCCAAGCCAAAGGTGTCTGACGCGAGCCAGCCGCCGAGTCGGATTTAAGCCTGACCAGTGGTTGGCCGCGCGCCTTCCCCTCTGCGCCCCCGTTGCTCCAGGGCCGCCAAGATTCGCTGAATCTCAACC
>JAIUYB010000221.1 GCA_020216625.1 Desulfarculus sp. | reverse complement strand
AAAAAGACCCGGCCCAGGATGGGGCTCTTCTCCAGCCAGGAGACCTTCCGCTCCCCCTCGTAGACCTTGACCTCGCCCAGGTAGATGCCGAAGGCGGCCAAGGCCACCGCGATCAGGCTGGCCACCACCAGGGCGGTCAGGGGGGAGGCCGCCCGGCTCAGCCAGAGCGAGCCCAACCCGCCCAGGAGGCTGATGGCCAACAGCACCAGCACCGCCCGGCGCTCGGACAAGCCCAGGAAGACCAGACGGTGGCTGGAGTGGTCGCGACCGCCCTGGGCGATGGAGCGGCCGTGGCTGGTGCGCTGGAAGGAGACCAGGGTGGTGTCGAACAAGGGCACCACCAGGGCCCCCACCGGCACCAGGAGGGCCATCACCAGGTGGGAGGCCTCGGCGGCGGTGTTGGCCGAGAGCACCGTGGTGCTGGCCAGGGTGAAGCCCAGGAAGAGCGAGCCGCAGTCGCCCATGAAGATCTTGGCGGGGTTGAAGTTGTAGATCAAAAAGCCCGCCGCCGCCCCGGCCAGGGCCGCCGCGATTAGCCCCGGCCCCTGGAAGTCCTGCACCCCGGCCGAGACCGCCAGCACCGCCCCGGCGCTGAAGACCACCCCGGAGCTGAGGCCGTCCATGTTGTCCAGGATGTTCACGGCGTTGGTGATACCCACCAGCCAGAAGACGGTCAAGGGCACCGCCAGCCAGGCCCAGGGGATGATCTCCTGGTCCAGGCGCACCCCCTGGGTCACCGCCACCAGGGCCACCACCAACTGGCCCAGAAACTTCAGCTGGGGTTTCAGCTCGCGGGCGTCGTCGAAAAGGCCCAACAGGAACATGGCCCCGGCGCAGGCCAAGAGGGTCAGGTGCACCCGGTCGTGGGGCCCCAGCCAGAGGAAGGTGGCCGCAAAGGCCAGGAAAATGGCCACCCCGCCATAGACCGCGGTGGGCTTTTGGTGCCAGCGGTCGGCCCGGGGCACCACCACCCAGCCCCGGCGCCGGGCCAGCCAGATCACCAGGGGGGTGGCCAAGGCGGCCAGACCCAGGGCGGATATGAAGGCGTAGACGAGGTGCATCGGGCCGCCAAGCGAGGGAGCCGCGTCCGGCTCCAGAGGTTTACCGCCTGCTTGCGCCGGGCCGGGGTCGGCCTCAGCGCTCCCGGTAGAAGCCGATCACCGATTCCACGATCTCGCGGATGCCCATCCGGGGGCTGAAGCCCACCAGACTCTCCAGGCGGGAGACATCGGGCACCCGGCGCTGCATGTCCTCGAAGCCCTCCTCGTAGGCCTGGTCGTAGGGCACGTAGACGATTCGGCTGGTGGAGCCGGTCAGTTCCTTGACCAACTCGGCCAGGCCGGCGATGCTGATCTCCTGCTGCGAGCCCACGTTGACCACCTGGCCCACCGCCGCCTCGCACTCGGCCAGGGCGGCCAGGGCATGGACCACCTCGCCCACGTAGGAGAAGCAGCGCGACTGGCTGCCGTCGCCATAGACGGTGATGGGCTTGCCCATCAGGGCCTGGAGCACGAAGCTGGGCAGCACCATGCCGTAGCGTCCGGTCTGGCGGGGCCCGACGGTGTTAAACAGCCGGGCGATGACCACCGGCAGCCCCCGGGCGCGGTGGTAGGCCAGGGCCAGGAACTCGTCGATGGCCTTACTGCAGGCGTAGGACCAGCGGGCCTTGCTGGTGGGGCCCATCACCAGGTCGTGGTCCTCGCGAAAGGGCACCTGGTCGTTCTTGCCGTAGACCTCGCTGGTGCTGGCGATGACGACCTTCTTGCGCTTCTTGTTGGCCAGCTTCAGCACGCTTTCGGTGCAGCCGATGTTGGTCTCGATGGTGCGCACCGGGCTTTCCACGATCAGGCGCACCCCCACCGCCGCCGCCAGGTGGTAGATCACGTCGGCCCGGTCCACCAGTTCGGCCAGCAGAGGCTCCTCGCGGATGTCGGCGATGGTGTGGGAGAAGCCGGGCCGCTGGCGCAGGGCGTCGATGTTCTCGATGGCCCCGGTGGACAGATCGTCCACCACGTGCACCTCCTGGCCCAGGTCCAGCAGGTGCTCGGCCAGGTGGCTGCCGATGAAGCCGGCCCCGCCGGTGATCAGGGTGCGGGTGGCCTTGGGGCTGAGCTGGTTCATGGGTCATGGTCCCTTGCCGCCCCCGGGGCGCTCCCGGCGGCGGCGGCTGGGGTTGGCGCCCCGGCAACCCGGCGGCGCGAAGGCATTATAACCCCCCGGCCCGGCCGGGGCCACCGCCAGCCATGCCTTGGATTGGCCAGGGAAGTCCGGGCGGCCGGCTTGGAGCTCAGGGCAGCCGCCAGTTGGCCGAGGGCTGGCCCTGCTCGGTCTTGCTGCCCACCTCGGTTCCGCAGATTTTGCAGTAGTAGGCGTATTTGTCGCCGCCGGGCAGGACCAACAAAAGCTTGCTGCGCACCGGCTGGGCGGCCTTGCAGCGGGGGCAATACAGGCTCGACGCCTCCAGGCCGCCGAAGCTGGGTGGGGCTTGATTTCCGCGACGATAGGGGTCCATTTCCTCGTCTCGCCTCGGGTTGGGTTTGGGACTGGCGCGGGGCTATTTGCCGACCGGAGAGGTCAGGGTGGCCAACATCACCCGCCCCCCCAGCAGGGTCACGGTCAGGGTGCTGTCCTGGGCGCCGTACCAGTTGCGGCCGTGGTACTCCCAGACTCCGGCCACTCCGCTGGCCGCCTGCATCTTGTCCGGTTCGCCCAAAAGCTGGCGCACCTGTTCGGCGGTCATGCCCGGCTTCACCTGGCGGAAGTCCTCCAGGTCCTTGGCCCCGGAGCAGCCGGCCAGCGCCAGGCTGGCCAGCAACAGCCCGCTGGCCAGGACCATCCGCCACACCCCGCCCCTCACGCCCCGCCCCTTTCGGCCATCCCGTCCTCCAGGTGTTGGTTCTGGCTGTAGATTATCACCGGCGCCAGGCAAAATCCACTCCCGCGCGCGCCGGCGGCCGACCGTGCTAGACTGAGATTGGATCCGGCTCCATGGGGGGTGTCCATGTCCCTGGATTACAGCGAGGTCTGCATTGGCGCGCCGGAGGAGGTGATGGAGCGCCTGGCCGCGCGGCTGGGCGAGCTCAACCTGGCTTGCCTGAACCTGCGCACCGGTTTGACCAGCAACCCCACCGCCGAATTCCGCCTGCAAAGCCAGAGCCAGCCCTGGATGGTCATGAAGCTGCTATGGGTCACCCACTCTTTTGTCCAGGCCCTGGCCATGGGTGATCTGCTACGGGCCTGGGACGGCAAGCTCTTCACCCCCCAGGAGCTCTCCCCGCCAACCGGCCAGGGCCGCCGCGCGGCCAGCTTCTACGCCTACGCCCTGGTGCGTTGACGCCCCTGCCCCCTTGCCCTAACCACCCGGATAGTTCTAAAGTGTCACCAGCCCCGGGGGTGGGGGAAACGTCCCCGGTGCAATCTTCTAATTTTCGCTCCAAAATTCACGGTTCCGGCCACCCCGTTCCCGGCGAAAGCCGCCCCCCGGGTTGGTCCGGGCCAGGGGAGTGGTGTCATGAACTTGCTGCAAGTGGGGGTCGCTACCAAAATTTTCGGCGGATTCATGGCGTTGGTGGTGCTGGCCCTGGCCATCGGCGGGTTGGGCAACCTCAGCCTGCACCGGGTGATCGGCCACGCCAGCGACGAGGAGTTGGCCACCCGTCTGCAAAACCTGCTCCTGGAGGCCCGCCGCCAGGAGAAAAACTACCTGCTGCGGGCCGACCAGACCTCCTTCGCCGACCTCATCAAGTCCCTGGATCAGATCCAGACCACCCTGGAGCAGCTCAAGGAGCGCGGGCTGGCCGGCGAGGAGCTGGAAAAACTGGTCGAGGCCCAGCAGGACTACCGCTTCGCCGCCCTTGAGATCCAGCGCCTGACCGAGGAGGACGCCAAGCTCCTGGGTGAGCTGCAAGCCGCATCCCAGGCCATGGCCCAGCTCAGCGCCCAGGAATCGGAGCGGGTGGCCCAGGCCACGCGCGACAATCTTATGGCCAACCTCAAGGAAACCCTGGACAAGGCCACCCTGCGCCAGGTGGCCGACGCGGTGGGTCTGGCCTATGGCGCCCTGGGCTGGATGGAAAGCACCGGCCAGTCCAAGTCCGCCGCCCTGGACCTGATCCGCGCCCTGCGTTTCGCCGGCAACAATCACTTCTACGTGGTGGGCCGAAACCTGACCCTTTTGGCCCACGGCGGCGAGCGCCAATTGGAGGGCATGGACTGCGGGGTGATCAAGGACCAGAAGACCGGCCGGCCCTTCATCAAGGAGCTGGTGGAGGCGGCGGTGGCCGACGGCGAGGCCGAGATCGAGCATCACTGGACCAAGCCCGGCGGCGGCAGCGCGCTGTATCCCATGATCACCTACGCCCGCCACTACGCCTCCTGGGACTTGGTCATCTGCGCCGGGGTCTACCTGGACGACCTGGCCCTCAAGACGGCCTTTTTCGCCGATATGCTCTCATTTGGCCTGGGCGAGCTGCGCGCCGCCCACGATCTGGACGCCCTGGGATTGCGGGCCCGGGTGGCGGCCCTGTACTACCTCAAGTACGGCCAGCACGCCGAGGAGGTCGGCCAGCACCTCAAGGCCATGCGGGCCATGGAGATGGCCCCGGAGGAGCTGCGCAAGCAAGCCCAGGTCTACGAGGCGGCCTTCGCCAAGCAGGTGACCAACTCCAAGCTGGCCAAGGAGCAGGTGACGCGCATCCAGCGCCTGGCCCGACGCTTCATGGCCTCGGCCGCGCAGTTGAGCCTCGCGGCCCAACAGGAGTTCTCCACCACCGCCCAGACCGGCCGCTGGCTGCTGTTGGTGGTGGTGGGGGCGGTGGCGGTGGTGGGCCTTGTCTTGGCCTGGTTGGTGACGCAGGCCATCGCCCGGCCGGTGCGCAAGGCCATCGCCGGCCTGCGTGGGGCCGCCGAGCAGGTGGCGGCCAGCAGCCAGGAGGTGAGCGCGGCCAGCCAGTCCCTGGCCGAAGGCGCCAGCCAACAGGCCGCCAGCCTGGAGCAGACCTCCGCCAGTCTGGAGCAGATGGCTTCCATGAGCC
>JAIUYB010000220.1 GCA_020216625.1 Desulfarculus sp. | reverse complement strand
CACCGGCAACTCCTGGTCCCAGGAGGACGGCTACAAGCTCAGCGACCTGCGCAAGAGCGTGGGCGGCGGTATCCGATGGTACTCGCCCATGGGTCCCCTGCGTC
Organism: Desulfarculus sp.; assembly: GCA_020216625.1. Classification (GTDB taxonomy): domain Bacteria; phylum Desulfobacterota; class Desulfarculia; order Desulfarculales; family Desulfarculaceae; genus JACRDC01. The sequence continues at coordinate 4,926 of JAIUYB010000220.1, read as the reverse complement.
TGGAATACGGTTATGTGTTGGATCCCAAGGCCGACGACAGCCAGTCCAACTGGGAATTCACCATCGGCAGCATTTTCTAGTCAGACGGCCTGAAGAATGGCCACCAAGGAGCGTTCGATCATGTACAAATCCTTCCGAGTCCAGCCCACCCTGCTGATTCTGGCCGCCTTGCTCTGCCTGGCTTGGCTGGCCCCGGCCAAGGCCCACGCCGAGGGCGGCGTGGCGGTGGTGGACATGGAGCGGGCGGTCAACGAGTGCGCGGCTGGCAAACGCGCCCAGGCCGACATCAAGCGTCGGGCGGAAAAGCTGGAGGCGGAGCTGAAGAGCCTGAGCGACGAGGTGCAGCGTCTGAGCCAGGAGCTGGAGAAGACCGCGCCCCTGTTGAAGCCCGAGGCCAAGCTGGCCAAGGAGCGGGACCTGGAACGCAAGGTGCGGTTGTTCAACGACCGCAAGCGTGACGCCCAGCAGGAGGTTCGCGAGGTCCAGCGCGACGCCTTCGCCCCCATCCTGCGCGAGATGAGCAAGGTCATCAACGATCTGGGCGCCCGTAGCGGCTACGCCCTGATCATGGAGTCCCGGGCCGCCCTCTACGCCCCCAAGAGCGCCGACATCACCGCCCAGGTGATCGCCGCCTACGACAAGCAGCACCCGTAGCGCGGACCGGCCGGTGGAGATCAGCCTGGCGGAACTGGCCGCCCTCTTGGGCGGCCAACTGGAAGCCCCCCCGGAGCGCCGGGTGTCAGGGGTCAAGGGACTGGAGCAGGCCGGGCCCACGGACCTGGCCTTCCTGGCCAACCCCCGCTACGCCCGTCTGCTGGCCTCCTGCCAGGCGGGGGCGATCCTGGTCAAGCCCGACCAGCAGGTGCCAGAGGGCCTGCCGGTGATCCGGGTGGCCGATCCCTATCTGGCCTTCGCCAAGGTCCTGACCTTCGCCACCGCCCAGCCCTACCGGGCCCTGGGGGTGCATCCCCGGGCGGTGGTGGAGGAGGGCGCCACCCTGGGGGCGGAGGTCAGCATCCATGCCCTGGCCTATGTCGGGCCAGGGGCGACGCTGGGCGACCGGGGGGTGCTTCACCCCAACGTCTATGTCGGACCCGGGGTGAGCATTGGCGACGACAGCGTGCTGCACCCCGGAGTGGTGGTCTACCATGGCTGCCGCATCGGCAAACGCTGCATCATCCACGGCGGGACCGTGATCGGGGCCGACGGCTTCGGCTTCGTCCCCGATGGCGACCGGCACTTCAAGATTCCCCAGGTGGGCATCGTGCAGATCGACGACGACGTGGAGCTGGGCGCGTTGAACACCATCGACCGGGCCGCCACCGACCGCACCTGGATCCAGTCCGGGGTCAAGACCGACGACCACGTGCACATCGCCCACAACTGCGTGGTGGGCGAGAACACCCTGCTGGTGGCCCAGGTGGGGATCAGCGGCTCCACCAAGGTGGGACGCAACGTGATCATGGCCGGCCAGGCCGGCTCCTCGGGCCACCTGACCATCGGCGACCGAGCCGTCATCGGTCCTCAGAGCGGTTTGGCCAAGGACGTGGCCCCCGGGGCCACCGTGACTGGCACCCCGGCCATGCCTCACCAGCTCTGGTTGCGCACCCGCAAGCTCATCGAGCGCCTGCCCGAGCTTTTTGAAAGGGTCCGCTCCCTGGAACAGACCCGCGACGACAAGTAGCCCGCAATACTCGCCACGGGAGAAGTCCATGAATCCAGCCGCGCTCAATCTGGAGGAAATACTGAGGATTTTGCCCCACCGCTATCCTTTCCTCTTGGTGGACCGAATCCTGGAAATCCAACCGGGCGAGTTCGTGCGCGGATTGAAGAACGTCACCTTCAACGAGGGGTTTTTCCAGGGCCATTTCCCGGGCCGTCCGGTGATGCCCGGGGTGCTGATCCTGGAAGCCCTGGGCCAGACCGGCGGGGTTCTGGCCTATTCCACCTTCCCCGAGGCCCATGGGCGCATGATTTATTTCATGTCCCTGGAAAAGGTCAAGTTCCGCCAGCCGGTGGTGCCGGGCGACCAATTGGTCATGGAGCTGTCCAGCCTGCACCGCTCCAGCCGGGCCTGGAAAATGGACGGCAAGGCCTTTGTCGATGGCAAGCTGGTGGCCCAGGCCGAGATGACCGCCGCGGTGGCCCAGGCCTGACGACCTCCACGCCACCCCTGCTGAAAACTGGAAGGCGATAGACACATGCAGATACACCCCACCGCCATGGTGGACCCCAGCGCCAGCATCGGCGAGGGTTGCCGGATCGGCGCCTACGCCTTCATCGGACCCGAGGTGGTCATCGGCCCGGATTGCCAGATCGACCACCACGCCAGCGTCGCCGCCTACACCACCATCGGTCGGGGCGGGCATCTGTGGCCTTTCGCGGCGGTGGGCGGAGAGCCCCAGGACCTCAAGTTCGGTGGCGAGAGGTCAGAGCTGATCATCGGCGAGAACGTGCGCATCCGTGAATTCGCCACTCTGAATCGCGGCACCCACCACGGGGGCGGCGTCACCCGGGTGGGGGACAACTGCATGTTCATGGCCTACAGCCACGTGGCCCACGACTGCCAGATCGGCGACCACGTGGTGATGGCCAACGGCGTGGCCCTGGCCGGGCACGTGGTCATCGAGGACCACGTGGGAGTGGGCGGCCTGACGGCGGTGCACCAGTTCACCCGCATCGGCCGCCATTGCTTCATCGGCGGGATGAGCGGAATCTCGCAAGATTTACCGCCTTTCTGCCTGTGTGAGGGCAACCGGGCCAAGACCCATGGCCTCAACACCATCGGGCTGAAGCGCGCGGGTTTCAGCGAGGAAACCCTGGCCGCCCTCAAGCAGGCCTATGCCATCGTTTTCCGGACCCGCACCCCCATGGCCAAGGCCTTGGCCCAGGTGGAGGCCGAAGTGCCCGATCTGCCGGAGGTGCGCCACTTCGTCAGCTTCATCCGCGCCTCCGAGCGGGGAGTGGCCCGCTAGCGGCAACGCGCTGGGCAACCATGCACCAAGAACGCATCGGTCTTATCGCGGGCAAGGGGCAATTCCCCATCCTGTTCGCCCGGGCGGCTCGCGCCCGTGGGCTGGCGGTGGTGGCGGTGGGGATCGTCGGCGAGACCCTGCCCGCTCTGGAGGCCGAGGTGGACAGCCTGACCTGGATCCACCTGGGGCAATTGGGAAAGCTGATCAAGGCGTTCCAAGGCCAGGGCGTCACCCGGGCGGCCATGTGCGGCGGAGTGACCAAACCCCGGATGTTCGGCGACGTGCGCCCGGATCTCAAGGCCCTGACCCTGATCGGCAAGCTGCGCCACCTGGCCGACGACGGCATCCTGCGCACCCTGGCCAAGGTCTTGGCCGGGGAGGGCATAAGCATCCTGCCCAGCCATGAGCTGTTGCCCGAGCTTTTGGCCACCGCCGGCACCTACACCAAACGCGGCCCCAGCCCGGAAGAGCGGGCCGACGCCGAGGTGGGTTGGCAACTGGCCCATGAGCTGGGCAAGCTGGACATCGGCCAGGCCCTGGTGATTCGGGGCCGGGCGGTGGTGGCGGTGGAGGCCATGGAGGGCACCGACGCCTGCATCCGCCGCGGCGGCGAGTTGGCCGGACCGGGCGCGGTGGTGGTCAAACGCTGCAAGCCGGGCCAGGACCGGCGTTTCGACCTGCCGGCGGTGGGTGCGGACACCATCGCCACCATGGCCGAGGCCAAGGCCAGTTGCCTGGTCATCGAGGCCGGCCGCACCCTGGTCTTCGATCGCGAGGAGATGATCCGCCGGGCCGAGGCGGCCGGCGTCTGTCTGCTGGCCTGGGCCGGCGGCGAGGAGAGATGATGCAGGCCCCGGTCAAGATCGCGGTGGTGGGCGTGGGTTATCTGGGGCGTTTCCACGCCGAGAAGCTCAAGAAGATGAAGACCGCCGAGCTGGTGGCGGTGGTGGACGCCGACCCGGCCCGGGCCCGAGAGATCGGCCAGGATCTGGGGGTGCCCTCCTTCGCCGATTATCACGAGGTCGTCGACCTGGTGGAGGCGGTGACCGTGGTCACCCCCACGGTGCAGCACCACGCGGTGGCCGCGGCGTTTCTGGCCGCGGGCAAGGACGTGCTCTGCGAGAAACCCCTGACCGCCACCCTGGAGGAGGCCGACCGCCTGGTGGAGCTGGCCGAGGCGGGCGGGCGGATCCTGCAGGTGGGCCACCTGGAGCGCTTCAATCCCCCGGTGGAGGAGATGGTGCGCCGGGTCAAGCGGCCGATGTTCATCGAGGTCAACCGCATCGCGCCCTTCAAGGCCCGGGCCACCGACGTGGACGTGGCCCTGGATCTGATGATCCACGACCTGGACATCATCCTGGCCCTGGTGGGCGAGGAGCCGGCCGAGATCCGGGCGGTGGGGGTGCCGGTGCTGGGCCGCCACGCCGACATCGTCAACGCGCGGGTGGAGTTCCCCGGCGGCTGCGTGGCCAATCTCACCGCCAGCCGTCTGGCTCTGAAGGACGAGCGCAAGATGCGGGTCTTCCAGCCCGACGCCTATCTGTCGCTGGACTTCAAGAAGCGCAAGCTCTTGGTGGTCAGCGGGGTGGAGTACCGGCCGGGATCGCTGCCCAAGGTCACCGCCGACCGCCCCCGCTTCGCCAAGACCGATCCCCTCGAGGAAGAGTTGAAGGCCTTCGTGGATTCGGTGCGCACCCGCCGGCCTCCCCGGGTCTCGGGCCGGGACGGCCGCCGGGCCCTGGCCGCGGCCCTGGCGGTGCAGGCCTGCGTGCTGGAGGGCCAGTGCAAGCTGGAGCCGGTCTTGGCCCAGTCCCCCCGCTGGGTGGATGCCCGCCTGCCCGGGGAGGGCTAGGATGGCCGCTTCCCGCCGGGTGGTGATCGTCGCCGGCGAGTCCAGCGGCGATCAGCACGCCGCGCGCCTGGTGCGCGAGCTGGCCGCTCTGGAGCCGGG
>JAIUYB010000219.1 GCA_020216625.1 Desulfarculus sp. | reverse complement strand
CAGGCCGCCACGCCGGCCACGCCCGGGTCGGGATGGTCCAGCAGCGCCCGCACCGCCTCGGGCGCGCCGCAGGCTCGGGCCAGCTCGGGTTGAGTCTGGGCCAGACGTCCCAGGCCCCAGAGCGCGCCGGCCAAAAGGCTGGGGTGGTCGAGCTGGTTGGCGCAGGGCGCGACCCGGGAGGCCAGGATGTTGGCGAACTCCCGGGCCAGGAGCGGGCTGTGGTGCAGGATCTCGCCAAAGGCCTCGGGCGCGCCCCAGCCCATGGCCCCGGATTCCTCGTTGAGCGTCCACATCAGGCGGCGCAGCACCTCGCGGCCGGTCTCGGGATCTTGCTCGGCCAACCCGGCCACCAAGGGCCCCAACAGCCCCACCGCCCGCCAGCGGACCAGGGGGGCGGAGGCGCTGAGGGCGGCTAGCAGAGCGCGCACCAAGGCCGGGGGGGGCAGACTGGCCAGACTTTCGCGGGCCCGCGCCAGGTTCAAGGTCGCCCCCGGCCCCTCCAGGACCGCGCGCACCTGGCGACGGATGGAGCCAGAGGGCGTCATATGGATGGGAAATTACCAGGCGGGTTGGCCAGCGGGGAACGGCCGGGGCCTTCCCCTCGCCCCGCTCCTGGAACGTTTTCGCCGTTCCACGATTTTTTGGGGAAAGGGCGCGGGGGAGCCATTTCAGCGCCGCAAAAATGACTCCCCCGCATCGAGCTTCTCGCTTCCTCGCTCTCAACCTTGGCTGCAGTGGCAGCGCACCCCAGCTGGGGCGAGGCCGGCGGCCTTGATGGCCTGGCCCATTTTCTGCCCCAGCTCGCGGCACTTGTGCAAGGCCTCGTGGTCGGGCACGTAATTGTGGCGCAGGCCCTCGTCCACGATTTCCAGCTTCATCTCCTTGAGGACCTCGGTGATCTGCTTGACCGCCTCGCCGCTCCAGCCGTAGGAGCCAAAGGCCGCGGCCAGCTTGCCGGTGGGTTTGAGCCCCTTGGCATAGGTGAGGAAGTCGGCCATGCGAGGCAGCATGCCGTTGTTGAGGGTGGGCGAGCCCACCAGCAGGGCCTTGGCGTCCAGCAGCTCGGTGATGGCATCGCTGCGGTGGGTGGTGGCCAGGTTCATCAGCTTGACGCAGACGCCCTCGTCTTGCAAGCCGTCGGCCACGGCCTTGGCCATCAGCTCGGTGCTGTGCCACATGGTGTCGTAGACCACCAACGCCTTGGCCACCGCCTCCTGGCGCGACCAGCGGTCGTAGGCCGCGATGATCCGGCCGGGATCGCCCCGCCAGATCACCCCATGGTCCGGGGCGATGGTGTCGATGGCCAGGCCCATTTCCTTGACTTGGGCCAGGAGCTTGGCCACCAGGGGCGAGTAGGGCAGCAGGATGTTGGCGTAGTACTTGGCGGCGTGGTGCATCAGCTCGGAGGGGTCCACCTGATCGTCGAAGCGCTCGCTGGTGGCCCAGTGCAGCCCGAAGGCGTCGGAGCTGATCAACAGCTTGTCGTCCGGAAAATAGGAGAACATGCTGTCGGGCCAATGCAGCATCCGGGTTTCCAGGAAATGGATGGTGCGGCGGCCGATGTTCAGGGTGTCTCCGCTCTTGACCACCTCCACCGGCCAGTCTTTGTAATGGAAGTGGGCCATCATGGCCTTCTGACCCATGGGGGAGGTGAAGATCTTCTCGGGTTTGATCAGCTCGATGACCTCGGGCAGGCTGCCGGAGTGGTCCATCTCCAAGTGGTTGACCACCAGGTAGTCGATCTTCTGGGGTTCGATCAGGTTGTGGATGCGGTGCGTCAGGTCGCTGAGGAACCCCTTCTTGACCGTGTCGAAGAGGACCACCTTCTCATCCAGGGCCAGATAACAGTTGTAGGTGGTGCCCTTGTAGGTGGAATAACCATGGAAATCGCGGATGTCCCAATCCACGGCCCCCACCCAGTAGATGTCCTTTTTTACTTCGATGGGCTTCATGCTCGCCTCTATTGTCGCCTCGCTCCAGCTCCAGGGGCTGGGCAGGCCTGGAGTTTCCCCAACGACGCCACCGGTTCGGGAGACGGATGCCTCTTAGCTCTCCGGCTCGAACTGGTCCTTGCTGGCGCCGCAGACCGGGCAGGACCAATCGGCGGGCAGGTCCTCGAAGGCGGTGCCGGCCGGGATGTTGCTGTCGGGATCGCCCTTGGCCGGGTCATAGACGTAACCGCAAACGCCGCAAACGTACTTTTTCATGCTCATGTCTCCTTGTCGGTCGGACGCGAGTTGCTTGATGTAAAATGCGCCGGGCCCGCGCCCGGGGCCCGGCGATTTGGTTGTTCAACCAGGACCGATCAGGCCTGGGCCTTCCAATGACCGTGGAGGTTGCAATACTCCCGGGCGGTGACCGAGGTGGCGTCGATCTTGAACACCGCCTCCGGGGCCTGGCCGGGTTTCAGGAACTCCATGTAGGCCCTGTCGCCAGCCACCAACTCGATCCACTGGATGTAGTGCTTCTCTTCCATGGGGTGGGGCACGCTGCCAACCTTGACCTTGTACCCGCCGTCGATCTTCTCGATCACCGGCACGTGCTTCTCCTTGGCCGCGTCCACGGTGTTTTCTTCTTGCAGCTTCATGGGCTGACCGCAGCAGACCAACTCGCCCTTGCTGGCGTACAGCATCTCCACGATGTTGCCACACAGCTCGCATTTATAGACCTGCAGTCTCTGATTCATGAAAGCCTCCTCGCTGGGGGATGAAGGTCCGGCGGTGGGTCCGCCGGACCGAGCATGTTACCAGTTTTCGCCCTTGAGCTCGAAGTGGGCCTTGGGGTGGGCGCAGGCCGGACAGGACTCCGGGGCGCCCTCGCCCTCGTGCAGGTAGCCGCAATTGCGGCAGCGCCAGGTGGTCTTGGCCTCGCGCTTGAACACCCGGCCGGACTCGATGTTGGCGGCCAGGGCGCGGTAGCGCTTCTCGTGGAAACGCTCGGCCACGGCGATGGCCTCGAAGACCTTGGCGATGTCGCCGAAGCCCTCGGCCACGGCGGTCTTGGCGAAGCCGGGATACATGATGGTCTGTTCGTAGTTCTCGCCGCCGGCGGCCTCCATCAGGTTGGCCACGGTGTCGCCGATGACGCCGGCCGGGAAGGCGGCCACCACCTCCACCTCGCCGCCCTCCAGGAACTTGAACAGGCGCTTGGCGTGCTCCTTCTCCTGGTTGGCGGTCTCCTCGAAGATGAAGGCGATTTGCTCGTAACCCTCTTTCTTGGCCTGGGCCGCGAAATAGGTGTAGCGGTTGCGGGCCTGGGATTCGCCGGCAAAGGCGGTGAGCAGGTTTTTCTCGGTCTGGGTGCCTTTGAGGCTAGCCATGATTGCTTCTCTCTCCAATCGGTTGCTTCTGGGTGCTAGCTGGCGAGCCGGTCCTTGCCGGCCGCGGTGATGGCGTACTTGCAGCGCACCGGGCTATCCACCAGGCCCAGGTTCTTAAGCCCCTTGATCTGGTCGCTGACCACCTTGCCATCCAGACCCGCCGCGGTGGCGATCTGCTTGGGGGCCTGGGGGCCGCTGGCGGCGGCCATGGTCTTGAGAACCTTGAGTCCGGTGGCGTCCAGAGCGTTCTTGTCCTTGGCGGTCATTGCCGTTGCCTCCTGTTGTCGACCTTTTTCAGGCCATGGCGACTTGGTGGCGGCGGCAGTCGGGGCAGCGTCCCACGAACTCCAGGCGATGACCCATCACCTCGAACCCACTGTGCTGGCTGGCGGTGCGCTCCAAGCCGTCCATGGGCGGCATGTCCAGGTCAAACACCCGGCCGCACTCCAGACAGCGCAGATGATAGTGGTTGTCCACCGTGCCGTCGAAGCGCATCTCCAGGCCGGCCACGTCCAGCTTTTGGATCACGCCCACCCGGGAGAGGATTTCCAGGTTGCGGTAAACCGTGCCTAGGCTGATCCGTGGCAGGCGTCGACGCACGATCTGGCAGAGCTCCCCCGCCGTGGGGTGGCTCTTGAGTTTGCACAGCTCGTCCAGGATCACCTGGCGCTGAGTCGTCATCCTAAGTCTTTGGGTTGCTTCCACGACCGCCTCCACTTAGTAACAATTATCGACTACCAAGGTAACAATACAAACCTTGGCTGTCAATGGGCGGCGCCCCCAATTATCTGGCTGGCCTCTGGCCCCGGTTGGGGACAGGCTTGGGGCCCCGAGTGGCACACGGTTGTCGCAGGCGCTCTTTTCTAGGGTAAACCAGGGAATTTGGACGAGCAAGGGTTCATTTTCATTCTTATTGGTTGATGGCCGGACCCGACTGCTATACTTCCCCGATGAACCAACCCGAAGGATATTCAATGCAGCCAGAGGCCAATAACAAACCCGCGGTCGTGCTCCTGTCCGGCGGCCTGGATTCCAGCACCTGCCTGGCCCTGGCCCGCGAGCGGGGCTTTCGCTGCTTTGCCTTGAGCTTCGCCTATGGACAACGACACGTGCAGGAGCTGGCCGCCGCCCGGCGGGTGGCCCAGGCCCTGGGGGTGGAGCGTCACCTGATTCTGGAGCTGGACCTGCGCCCCATCGGCGGCTCGGCGCTCACCGCCGACATCCCGGTGCCCAAGGACCGGCCGGTGGAGGATATGTCCCACGGAGTGCCGGTGACTTACGTCCCGGCCCGCAATACCTTGTTCTTGTCCCTGGCCGTGGCCTGGGCCGAAACCCTGGAGGCCACCGATATCTTCATCGGGGTCAACGCGCTGGATTATTCCGGCTATCCCGACTGCCGGCCGGAGTTCATCGCGGCATTTCAGGAAGTCGCCAACCAGGGCACCCGGCTGGGGGCCGAGCTGGGCGGGCGCTTCACCATCCACACCCCCCTGATCCGTCTGAGCAAGGCCGAAATCGTGGCCCAGGGCCTGCGCCTGGGCCTGGATTACGGCCTGACCCACTCCTGCTACGATCCCACGCCAGCGGGCCTGGCCTGCGGTCGCTGCGACTCCTGCCTGCTGCGGCGCAAGGGCTTCGCCGAGGCCGGGAGCCGCGACCCCCTGCCCTACGCCGAATAGCCGGGCCTGGGGATTGGCCCGACCCAGGTTCTCGGCCAGGACCAGGCCCAGGCT
>JAIUYB010000218.1 GCA_020216625.1 Desulfarculus sp. | reverse complement strand
GGCGTGCGCAAGACGATTCACTCCCGTTCATTGGACCTGCCCAACCATAAGCGCTTCGTCCTTTTCGAGGACACCACCGAGCGTATCCGGGCCGAGCAGGAGATGCGCCGCCTGGAGGAGGAGCTTTTTCAATCACAGAAGCTGGAGGCCCTGGGGGTCCTGGCCGGCGGCATCGCCCACGATTTCAACAACGTGCTCCAGGCCATCTCCGGCTACACCCAGCTCATGCTCAGCGAACCCGACATCGCCGAGCCGGCCAAGTCCCGTCTGGAGCATATCGAACAGTCCATCCAGCGCGCGGCGTTGATGATCAGGCGGTTGATGACCCTGGCCCGCAAGGACAGCCCCCGGCGGGAGCGGGTGGACCTGAACTGGGAGATTCGCCAGACGGTCAGTCTGCTGGAGCACACCCTGCCCAAGATGGTTATCCTGCGCACCAATTTGGCCCCGGATCTCTGGCCGATCAGCGGCGATCCGGGCCAGATCGAGCAGGTCCTGATGAACCTGGCCACCAACGCCGCCCACGCCATGCCCCAGGGGGGAGAGCTGTCCATCACCACCAGCAATCAGCAACTGGGAGCGACGGAGGTCAAGGCCATGCCCGGCCTGCGGCCCGGTCCGCACGCGGTGATCGAGGTGCGGGACACCGGCACCGGCATGGACGACGAAACCCGGTCGCACATCTTCGAGCCCTTTTTCACCACCAAGCCGCTGGACATGGGCACCGGACTGGGGCTCTCCACCGCCTTCAGCATCGTGGCCAAGCATGGCGGTCACATCCACTGCCAGAGCCGCCCCGGCCACGGCACCGTATTCACCATCCATCTGCCCGCGCGGACCACCGGGGAAGATGCCGCCTCCGACGCCAACCGCGAGGACGGCGGCCTGCCCATGGGCGATGAAACCATCTTGCTGGTCGATGACGAGCCCGCCATCCTGGGAGCCGGGCGCGAGGCCCTGGAGGGCGCGGGCTACACCGTCCTCTGCGCCGAAAACGGCGAAAAGGCCCTGGAGATGTACCGCCAGGATCCGGCCGGGATCGCCTTGGTGGTCCTGGACCTCAACCTGCCAGGCATGGGCGGGCAGGACTGCCTGGGGGCCATCCTGGCCGAAAACCCACGGGCCAAGGTCCTGATCGCCAGCGGATATTCAGACGAGACTCTCTGGGAGCGGGTCTCCACCCTGGGGGCTGTCGGCCTAATACCCAAGCCCTATCGCTTCAGCGAACTCATTCGCAAGATCCGCGCGGTTATGGATGGCTGAGTTGGCCCTGGGCCCGGGCGAACCGTGGCGTAGGCTGGTCGCCGGCTCACCTGGCCGGGTTTATCTGGTGGAGGCGTTTCCAATAATCCCAAGTGTGGTCCGACACGCGCAGAACGCGCCAGTAATCCAGGTTGTCGTAGTTGAAATAGTGCCAGGACGGCAGGTGGTCCTGGGAAAAATTGTTGCGCGGCACGAAGCCCACCGTGCGCAAAGAATCCTGGGGGGCGCGGTAGTCGATCCGCTTGTTTTCCAGCAAGAGGTCGTGCGCCTTGGCGGCGGATATGGGCTTGCCTTCGAATGAGGCCCAGGTGTTATAGAATGGATCCTGCATCTCCCATTCGTTGGATCGTGGGTTGAAGACTTCCAGCGCCATGTGACCATCTAATTGCACAACCCGGGAGACATAGCCTACGGCCGAAAGGTACTGCACCATTATTTTCACCAGCTTGCTGCACAGCCTGGGGTATTTGGCCTTTTGCGGATTTTCGCCGAGCAGCTCCAGCGCGCTCACCGGCTCGGGCGACTGGGGCATGGGCGATTTTTCGGGCAGGATTTCGGCCACGAATTCGCGCAGGGCGGTCACCCTTTCGTGAAACGGTTTTTGCGGGTCTCGCACGATCTCGGGGGGAGGGAATTCCGACAGCAAGTGTCGGAGGCCATCGTTCTGGGGCTCCTGGATGATGGCGTCGCCACCGCGCACCACGATCACGGCCTGACTGGCGTCGAACGGCTGGGAAAATACAATGGTGGCCGCGAACTTGAGGAAAGCCCTCACGCTGGCGCCGTTGTAGAACTGGAAATAGGGATCCCAGGCCCATAGCTGGTGGACGAGATAGAGGGCGATGACGACGCATGGGCCCAGGGAGATAAGGGCTGCTCCGCGTCCGCGCTTGGCCAATCGCTCAAGCATCGTCAGCGGGGGGTGGCCCGGTTGGATCTGGGTTCTCGGTTCATGGGGGGCATGATGCGCCTGTTTATCCCTCCTCGTAAATACGGCCATGATCTTAATGATGATGGCCGATAACCCCGGCCGCGCGTTCCGGGGTGGGACCTGGAAAAGCGCCGGCAGTCCGGGGGCGACTGAGTCCTGATGGATCGCGATGCTATAAATGTCAATGAGTAATTATCACAAACCGACCGCCCCATGCCCACCTTTTGCGTATTTTTCGCTACGTTCGCTGGTCCGCCGCGATGGCCAAAGATTGCTTCGAGCCTAATATACCACCATCTCTTGGCCAGGTTTCGGAGCGGACGGTCGTTTTTTAATTGAGGTTTGGTGCAGAGGCGCGCCTGGCGCGAAAAGCCATTAGATCTTATAATTTTTTAATTGATACTTTCCCTTGCCGCCCCGGTGAAGACTAGAAAGTGGAACAATCCGAAAGGCTCCCCGCCGTTCGGCCCTCGCGCGGCGTGGGGCTTGATCATGACTGGCGCCGGCCAGCCTTGATGAAACACCACGCCCAAGACGAACCTTGCGTCCGGGTTGGTGGGGGCGGATCACGCTGATGATTCACGGCATTGGCAAACCCGAACGCTCGTTGGCCAGCTGGTGGCTGGGCCTCGAAGCGCGTTGGATACCCGCCAGCGCCTGGGGTAGGGGTTTACTGCATTTCTGGCGCGAACGCATCCTGCTTGCCATCTCCCTGGTGGCGGTGGTGGTCGGATTTTTCGCCTTGATTCCTTCGGTGGCCCTGGCCATCAAGGAGGATCTCTGGGCGGTGGCGGCGCTGGACGCCCTGGCCTACCTGGGCCTGTTGGTGGTGATGGGCGTGCGGCGCTCGACGTTCGAGGTGAAGGCCTGGAGCGTATGCCTGATCCTGTACGCCCTGGGATTGGGGCTGTCGCTGTTCCTGGGACTAGTGGGGGCCTCCTACCTCTGGCTCTTCGCCTTCTCGGTGGTGGCCGGGCTTTTGATCGGCATGACCGCCGGCATAGTCTCCTTGGGTCTCAACGCGGGCACCCTGGCCCTGGTGGCGGTCCTGATCCGGCAGGATCTCCTGCCCTGGGCGCGCCTGCTGGAAAACCCTCTGGAGAAGTGGGTCGTCCTGGGGGCCAGCTTCCTGTTGATCAATGCCATCGTCACCATCTCCATCGTCTTGCTGCTGCGGGGTCTGGAGGAGGCCCTGGAGCGGGAGCGGGCGGTGGGCCGGGATCTGGTCCGGGAGCGGGAGCAATTGGTGGCGGTCAACCGCCGCATGATGGTGGAGGTGGGCGAGCGCATCGAGGCCGAACAAGCCCGCTGGCGCTCCGAGCAACGCTATCACGACCTGTTCGACTCCATCAGCGACCTGGTCTACACCCAGGACCTCGAGGGGCGTTTTCTGAGCGTCAACCGGGCCATGGTGGACAGTTTCGGCTATAGTCGCGAGGAGTTCATTGGTCGACCGGGTTCGGATTTCATGCGGCCGGGCTCGGCGGAGGCCTTTCGCACCGGCTATCTGGAGGTGCTCCAGCGCGACGGCAAGGTCGAGGGGGTCGCCACTCACCTGACCAAGCACGGCGATCCCCGGCTGATCGAATTCCGGAGCAACCTGGTCCGCAACGCGGATGGCGGGGCCCACATCTCCGGGTCGGCGCGAGATGTCACCGAGCGCCATAACAACGAGAAAAAGATGATGGCCCTGCAACGCCAGCTTCAGCAGGCCCAGAAAATGGAGGCCGTGGGCACTCTCGCCGGGGGCATCGCCCATGATTTCAACAATATCCTGGCCGTGATCACCGGGTTTTCCGAGCTGGCCCTGGACGAGGCCCGCGCGGGCAAGGCCTCGCCGCACAACATCCAGCAAGTCTTAAGCGCGGCCGACCGGGCCAAGAAGCTCATCCAGCAGATCCTGACCTTCAGCCGCAAGGCCCATTTTGAACCCAGGCCCCTGGACCTCCATCAGGTCATTGGCGAAGCGGTGGCCATCATCGAACGCACCATTCCCAAGATGATCGCGGTGGAGGTGCGCCTGGGGCAGGGCCTGGGGCTCATAAACGGCGACCCCACCCAGATCGAGCAGATTTTGCTCAACCTGGCCAGCAACGCCAAGGACGCCATGCCCGAGGGCGGCAAGCTGGTGATCGAGACCAGGATCATCAGGCTGGACCAGGAACTCGCGCAACTTGACCAAAACGTCCCCCCGGGTGATTACGCGCTGCTGACGGTTTCCGACACCGGCCAGGGCATGGACCAGGAGACCATGAAGCACATCTTCGAGCCCTTCTACACCACCAAGCAGGTGGGCCAAGGCACCGGCCTGGGCCTGGCCACCATCTATGGCATTGTTAAAAGACACGGCGGATTCATCTCTTGCCAAAGCGAACCCGGCCAGGGCACCACCTTTGGCATCCACCTGCCGCTGTTGGCGGCCGATGGCGCGGAGCTCACCGACGAGGCCCCGGTGCACGCACAACCGCCCCGGGGCGTGGAGACGGTTTTGCTGGTGGACGACGAGGAGGCCCTGCGCGAGGTCGGCCGCGAGGTGCTGGAAGGCCAGGGCTACCAGGTGGCCACCGCCGCCACCGGCGAGGAGGCCCTGGCCATCTATCGCCAGCGCGGAATCCGGTTTGACCTGGTCATCCTGGATGTCAGCATGCCGGGTATGGGCGGTCACAAGTGCCTGCAAGAGCTGCTGAAATATGACCCAGGGGTCAAGGTGGTCATCGCCACCGGCTACTCCCCCTACAGCCAGCAGGCCGAGGCCGCGGCCGCCGGCGCGGCGGGATGGCCCGTGTCATGTGCCAGGTGAAATGAGACAGAGCGTGGTAGTTGGAAAATACAGGACCAACGTGGGACTAATGTAGGACCGTCACGGGCTTAG
>JAIUYB010000217.1 GCA_020216625.1 Desulfarculus sp. | reverse complement strand
CGCAGGCTGACCTTGGCGTAGTAGGCCGGGAAAAACCCGGTCATGCAGGTCACCGGCACCCGGTCAGGCACGCCCAGGGCGATGGCGGTGTTGACCCGGGCCTCCCTCTCGGCGAAAAGCTCCTCCGGACTCTTGCTCATTGCGCGCCTCCAGCCACGACCTTCTTGGCATAGCTGACCGCCTCCATGGCATCCAGGCCATAGTCGTCCGCGCCGGTGTAGCGGCGGATCTCCTCGTCGATCTGCCCACCACCGATCTGGATCTTGACCTTGTCACGCAGGCCGGCCTCCTTCAACGCCTCGACCGTTTTCTTCATGTTATCAAAGGCCACGGTCAAAAAGCCGCTCAGGGCCACCACCTGGGGATTGAACTCCTTGACCGCCTCCACGAACTTGGCCGCCGGCACATCGATGCCCAGGTCGCGCACCTCGAAGCCGTTGACCTCCAGCATCAGCACCACGATGTCCTTGCCGATGTCGTGGATGTCGCCCTCCACGGTGCCCACCACCACCCGGCCCAGGGATTGCTTGCTGGAGGAGGCGTCCTTGAGCAGGGGTTTGATCAGCTCGCTGATCTGCATCAGGATCTGGCCGGCCATCACCAGCTCGGGCAGGAAGTAGACGCCCTTGGCGAAGTTGTCGCCCACGATGGCCATGGCCTGCTTGCAGGCTTCCAGGATGGAGAAGGGGTCCGCGCCCTGCTTCACCATGTCTTGAGCGATGGCCAGGGCCTCCTGCTCCTTGATGGTGGACATGGCCTCGATTAGCTGCTGTTGAGACATCGCTTTCCCTCCGTGGGTTCGCCGCCGGCCGGATGGCCCGGCCGACGGGTTGGGCAACTATTTGCTGGTCCGCTCCTGTGCGTCGCCGATGAAGAAGGCCACGATGAAGCTGATGACCGCCACCGCGCCTCCCAGGATGATCGCTAGATTGTAGCCGCTCGCCATCTTGATGTGGGCGCCAAGATAGGGGCCGATGAAGACCGCCGCCACCAGGGGCAGGCTGCCCAGGCCGACGTTGACGCCGGCGTTCTTGGGGCCGAAGGAGGTGGCCAGGAAGGTGTTGTTGATCGGCACCAGGCCGCCGTAGCTGGATCCGGTGATGATCACCGCCACGATGAAGCCGGCGTAGCCCACCCAGGTGGTGAGGTAGAGCAGGCCCAACAGGCCGATCACCATGCCGATGGCGGCCAGGATCATGGTCTTCTTGCGGCCGATGGCGTCCCAGAGGTAGCCATAGAGGAAGCGACCCAGGCCGTTGCTGACCGACAGCACGCTCATGGCGATGATGGCCTCCGCCTTGTCCACGCCCTTCTCCACCGCCATGGGCACGATGTGGCCGATGATCATCAGCCCGGCCGAGCAGAGGAACAGGTCCCAGATGAACCAGGTCCAGAACGGCGCGGTCTGCATCATTTCGTTCCAGTTATAGTCCCTGACCGGGCGCTTGGGGCCGGCCGCGGCGGCCGGAGCGCCGGCCGGAGCCTTGGCCACCGGGGCGAAATCGGCCGGGGGCAGCTTGAGCAGGGCCGCGCCGCCCACGCAGACCACCAAGGAAACCAGGGCCAGGAACTTGAAGGCGCTCTGCCAGCCCATGCTGTCGATCAGCATGGAGGTGGAGCCGCCCAGAAGGAAGGCCCCCAGGCCCAAACCCATGGTCAGGATGCCCATGCCCAGGCCGCGCCGGTCCGGATACCAGCGAGCCACCACCGAGATCAGGCAGATGTAGATCAGGCCCACGCCCAGACCGACCATCACGCCATAGAAGGTGTAGAGCATCCACAGGGAGGTGGTGAAGGAGGCCGCGAAGAAGCCGATGGCCAGACAGGCGGCGCCAGCCACGGCCACCATCTTGGGCCCCTTGCGGTCCTGGATGCGTCCGCCGAAGATCATGCCGATGGACAGGGTGACGATGGAGAAGGAGAAGGCCAAGGAAGTGTCGGACCGGGTCCAACCGAAGGCCTTCTCCAGGGGCAGAGTGAAGATGGACCAGGCGTAGACCAGGCCCAGAACGATTGATACCACAAATCCGATCACCAGGTAAATCCAGCGGTTTTTCGCGACCGCCGCTCCCGCGTTGCCCTCCGCCATGCTGATGCTCCCCTCGCTAGGTTGACTGTCCCAACCCTGACCAGGCCCCTCTCTAGACGCGGGCAGGGCTGTCGCGCGCGTGGCCAAAGGAGCTCATCCCGACCATCCGCGCTGGTTTCCGCCCACCCCGGTGGCCACGCCGGCTCCGGGGCAGCTCAGTTCGGTGGTACAGATATATATTTATCTATATAACTTGTCAAGCCCAAACCACACCACCCCAAATTCCGGTCCAAACCGGTCCGGGGCCGCTGGCTCAGGCTGGGCGCCTATTGCCTTTATTATGCAATGTCTGGTGGTTGCCTATGTGGATAACCAACGGTGGGGCGCGGCGGATGGAACGGATGGCCTTCGTTCTTGGCCGCCGCGCCCCGCCGGAGGGAGGCGCGGAAGGTTGGGGCGGAGCGGCGGAGGCGGTCCCGGTGGCGATGGGAACCGCCCCCGCCTCGTCTAGCGTAATCCCAAGTTGCGGCTCACGATGAGTTTCATGATTTCGCTAGTCCCCGCATATATGGACAGCGCCCGCACGTCGCGGTACAGGCGGCAGATGCGATACTCTTCCATGTAGCCATACCCGCCGTGCAGTTGCAGGGCCTGGTAGGCCACCCGGTTCACCATCTCTCCCAGCCAGTATTTGGCCATGGAGACCTTCTGCACCACGTCCTGGCCCCGCAGGTGGGCCAGGATCACCGATTCCAGGAAGGTCCGGCCCAGCTCCACGTCGGTGGCCATCTCGGCCAGCTTGAAGGCGTTGGCCTGGTGCAGGCCGATGGGTTTGCCAAAGGCCTCGCGGGTCTTGGCGTAGTTCAGGCCCTCCTTGAAGCACTCCTCGGCCATGAGCTGGCTCTTGATGCAGACCTCCAGGCGCTCTTGCTGGAGCTTTTCCATCAGGTAGGCGAAGCCCTGGCCCTCCTGGCCCAGGCGGTGCCAGACCGGGACCTTGCAGTCCTGGAAATAGAGCTCGGCCGTGTCCTGCATGTGGGAGCCCATCTTGCGCAGGCGGCGGCCCCGGGAGAACCCGGGCGCGTCCTTGTCCACCAGGATCAGGCTGACGCCCTTGTAGCCGGCCGCGGGGTCGGTCTTGACCGCCACCACCACCAGGTCGGCGAAATAGCCATTGGTGATGAAGGTCTTCTGGCCGTTGATGACGTAGTGGTCGCCCTGGCGCACGGCGGTGGTGCGGATGGCGGCCAGGTCGCTGCCCGCGCCAGGCTCGCTGAACCCCACCGCCATCACCACCTCGCCGCTGACGCAGCCCGGCAGCCACTTCTGCTTGGCCTCGGGCGTGCCAAAGGCGGCCAGGTAGGGCGCGGCCACGTCACTGTGCAGCGGCACGCCCACGCCGTAGCCGTCGCCCCGGATCAGCTCCTCGTTGATGATCACCGAGTACTCGAAACCCAGGCCCAAGCCGCCGTATTCCTCCGGGATCCAGGGGCAGAGATAGCCCTGCTCGCCCATCTTGCGCCACAGCGCGCGCGGCACCGCGCCCTCGGCCTCCCATTGTTCGGCGTGGGGGGTGACCTCCTCGGCCACGAAGCGGCGGAAGGCCTCGCGGAAGATGCGGTGATCCTCGGTGTATATCTCTGCCAGCATCGCGACCTCATTTTGAAAAGTGGCGGCGCGGGTTGCTTCCGCGCCGCCGGGGTCGGCCCCCCTACCCTTTTCTACCGACCGGCAAGTAAGCTGGATTGCAGCTTGCCACCCCGGTTTGAAAATGTCAACATCCATGAACGCCAGCCGCAACATTTTTCAGGGAGGGCCCCGGGGCATGACCGGACGCAAGACCGCGATGGATCAGCGCGCGCAGGAGATCTTCGGGGTGGCCTGCCGCCTGCTGTGCGAGATGGGCTACGAGCGGGCCTCGATCCGCGACCTGGCCGAGGCGGTGGGCATGACCAAGGCCGGACTCTACTACTATTTCAAGAGCAAGGAAGAGCTGCTGTTTCTGATCCTAGACTCCTACATGGACGACCTGCTGGCTGGCATGGAGGAGATCACGGCCCGCATCGCGGACCCCGAGGAGCGATTGAAGGCCTACATCCGCTTCCAGGTGGAGCGCTACTGCGAGGACACCTATCGCAGCAAGCTGATCATCAACGACGAGAACTGCCTGTCCGGGGAGTGGTTCCAGACCGTCAAGGACAAGCAGCGGCGATATTTGTCCTATTGGCGGGCGACCCTGGAGCGGTTTGGCCAAAAGCGCGGCCGGCCCATAGACCACCTTTCGGCCCACGTGATGCTTCTGATCGGCATGTGCAACTGGATCTACCAGTGGTATCACCCCGAGGGCGAGTTGCGCCCCCCGGAGCTGGCCGACCTGATCTTCCGGCGCTTCACCCTGGGCCTGGACGGCTAAACCGCCGCCGCGCCGCCCTCCGCCGCCCAGGCCAGGCCATCCTGCCAGACCACCTGGGGCACCACCGCGTGGCTGTCCGGCCGGCAGCAGAATTCCAGGTCCTCATCCAGGCCCAACCCCCGCAGCCGGCCAGCGGCCGGGCTGGTCAGGAGCCTTCGCCGCAGGGGCGCGAAATCCGGCCGCTCCCCGGACAGGCGGGTGGCCAGGTATTGGGCGGCCAGGTCGTCTTCCAGGGCCGGCTCCCCGGCCCGGCCCATGGCCAGGAACGTCACGGAATCCGGATTGATTTGCCGCAGGCGCGCGGTCAGGGCGCCGGCGTTGGCCAAGCTGCCATAAAACACCGGCCCCGCCGCCCGCAGGCGGGCCAGGGCCTGGGTGCCGTTGGAGGAGGTCAGGATCACGGTTTTTCCGCGATAGTCGGCCCGGCTCACCGCCGCCGGGGAGTTGTCGCCGTCAAAGCCCGGCAGCCTGACTCCCTGGCGCTCGCCCAGGAGCGCCCAGTCCGGCTGGGCCGTCTTCAGGGACCGGGCCTGGTCCAGCGAGGCCAGCAGGCAGACCCGGGCCCCGCCGGCCACCAGGGCGATGATGGTGTTGCTGGCCCGAAAAACATCCAGCACCACCACC
>JAIUYB010000216.1 GCA_020216625.1 Desulfarculus sp. | reverse complement strand
TGGTCGGGGTTGAACAGGTCCTCGGTGGTCTGGGTGCGGGTGAAGTCGATGTCGCTGGCCACCCGCACCACCGCCCGCCCCGGACCCAGGACCTGCTCCAGCATGGTCTCGACCTTGGCCCGCAGTTGCTTCTCGAAATTGCGCTGATAGTCCAGTTGGCTGGCGGTCAGGCCGGCGGCGAAGCCGGGGACGTCGGCCTGCTTCTTGTAGAGCAGGTTGCCCCGGGTGTCCACCACCGTCACCCTTTCGTCGGTCAGATCCGGCACCGCCGAGGCCACCAGGTTCACCACCCCGGCCAGTTGGCCGGCGCTCAGGGCGCGGCCGGAGGCCAGGTCCACCACCACCGCCGCCGAGGGCTTCTTCTCCTCCTCCACGAACAGGGAGTCGCGGGGCATGACGATGTGGACCCGGGCCTCGCGCACCTCGGCGAAGCTGGCGATGGTGCGGGCCAGCTCGCCCTCCAGGGCGCGCTGGTAGTTGATTTTCTGCACGAATTCGGTGGTGCCCATATCCACCTTGTTGAAGACCTCGAACCCCACGCCCTGGCCCCGGGGCAGTCCCTCGCCAGCCAGGGCCAAGCGGGCCTCGTGGACCTGCTCCTCGGGCACCGAGACGGTGCCGCCGTCGCCGGAGAGGCTGTAGGGCACCTTGAGATCCTTGAGCTTGGCCACCACCTGGGCCGCGTCGCGCTGGCTCAGGCCGGAGAAGAGCACCTTGTACTGGGGCTGGTTGATCCACAGCAGCAGGGAAACGAACAACCCCACCAGCAAGGCGCCGCCGCCCAAAACGGCCAGCTTGCGGCCCATGGGCATCTCGCCCACCGCCTCGCGGATGAACTCCATTCCCTTACCCTTGGCTTGCTCCTCGGCCATGGCTCATTCCCCGTCCGGTCCCTGTCCGCCTCGGCTCTCCGAGGCGGTCAGGGGCTTTAGAACTGCATGCGGATGACTTCGTGATAGGCGTTGACAAGCTTGGTGCGCACGGCCAGGAGCATCTTGAAGGCCACGTCGGCCTGCTCCACCTGGATCATGGTCTCGTGCAGGGCCTTGCTGCGGCCGGTGGCCAGGTCGTTGATGGACTTGTCGGCCGCCTTCTGCTGGGCCTCCACCGCGTTCACCGAATCCTTCAGGGTGTCGACGAAGCTCTTGGGCGCTTTGGCCCGCTGCTGGGCCGACTCGCCGAAATCCAAGGGAGGCGTCAGGGATCCGCCGATACGCAGGTCAGCCATCACTCACCCCCTAGCGTCCGATTTCCAGGGCCTTGAGGGCCATGTTCTTGGTGGCGTTGACCGCCGTAACCGAGGCCTCGTAGGAGCGGCTGGCGTTGATCAGGTCCACCATCTCGGTGACCACCTCCACGTTGGGCAGCTCCACGTAGCCATCCTGGTCCGCGTCGGGGTGTTTGGGATCGTAGACTCGCTTCAAGGGGCTGGGGTCCTTGTCGATCTTTTCGAGGTACACGCCCTTGCGGGGGTCGTTGCCCGGGCCGTAGCTGATGGTGTTCTCGTCCATGGCCTGGTCCATGTAATTGCTGAAGGGCCGGGCCTGGAAGATGGTGATGCGGCGGCGGTAGGCGCCGCCCTCGGCCGTGCGGGTGGTGTTGGCGTTGGCCAGGTTCTGGCTGATGATGTTCATCCGGGTGCGCTGGGCGCTGAGCGCGCTGGCGCTGATTTCCATGGAACTCATGAAGTCCATGCTCGGTCTCCCTTACTTGCCGGCCCCACCCTCGTTGATGGCGTTCTTGAGTCCGGAATATTTCTTGGTCAAAAGTTGGACCATGGCGTTGAACATGATGTTGTTCTCCGCCAGGCGGCTCATCTCGATGTCCAGTTGCACCGGACCGGTGTCCATGTAGACCGGCCGGGCCTGGGCGAAGGGGCGCTCCGGTTCCAGGGGCAGGTGGTTGGGGTGGGTGCGGGCCAGGGGCTCGGGCAGCACCCCGCCCTCCAAGGCGGCCCGGAGCTGACGCTCGAACTCCAGGTTGGTGCCGCGATAGCCGGGAGTGTCCACGTTGGCCAGATTGCGGCTGATCAGCCGCTGCGAGGTGTTGCGCCGGTCCAGGTTGGCCTCGATGAGGTTGCTGGTCTGGTCGATCAGTTTCATGGGACCCATGGTTGCCTCCCGCGCCGGGCGACTCCACGCCGCCGCCCCAAGAAATAGCAACCATCGTGCCAGATCGCGGACCAGACCCCCGCCCCGGGCCTAGGAAACAAAGATTAGTCATCTAGGCTGGTTAGCTTAGACGGGTCGTGCCAACACCCCCGGTCCGGAGGCCGGACTTCCGACACCCGCCAAGGTATTGACGGCCCTGGCTGGGCAACATGTGCCGCCAGCGGCCCCCGGGCCGGGCGGCAGGTTGGGCCCCCGCGCGCGGCACAAACAAGACGGCAAAAAGCGGCGGGGCCGCCCCCTCGGGAACGGCCCCGCCAATATCCAAAGGGTGTCGCTTAGTTGACGATGCCCTTCAGGCGCACGTAATAAACCTTGCCCTGGGCCTGGATGCCGATTTTCTCCTCGAAGGGCCCCATGGGCAGGGTTTCCGGCCGGGGGCGGAGGCTCAACAGCAGCTTGTTGTCCGGCTCCATCCAGCGCTCCTCGACCTTGAACTTGTTGGCGTCGAACAACAGCTTCTCCACCATCAGCTTGTCGGCGCAGGACTTCAACACCTGGATGGTGCGCTGCACCTCGCCCTGCATGCCTCTGGAAACCCCTCCGAAGTAGACCTCCTGCGGCGAGACCGTGAAGGGCCCCTTGATGTCGGCCACCACGTAGAGGCTGATCTTGGAGGAGCCCGGCACCACCAGGTAGATGGGGCCGGCGAACTCCATGGGCTCCTTGGCCTTGGCGCTGACGGTCAGGGTGTAGTGGCGGCCGTCGCCAGCCCGGGAGAGCACCGCGTCCAGGTACTCGCTCATGGGGTTCTCCACCCCGGCGATGATGAGCGGCTTACCCTCCGGATCGCTCAACCCGGTGGAGATGCTGGGATTTTGCCCCAGACAGCCCACCAAGTCCAGGCGGCGGCCCTTCTCGACCTTGACCCGGCTCTGGGTCTCGCCGATCATGACCAGGGTCGTGAAGGGGTTGGCCGGGTCGTTGGAGTTGACCACCGCGGTCTTGCGGAAGGCCCCGGTGATGCCGCTGGTGTCCAGGGTCAGGTTGATGACGCCCTTGGCGCCGGGCTTGACCACCTTGTCGAACTCGGCCACCTGGCAGCCACAGGAGGGCGTCACGCTCTCCACCAGCAGGTTCATGGCCCCTTGGTTGGTGAAGTGGAACTGGGCGGTGAGGGTCTGCCCCTCCTTGGCGTTGGGGTAGACGATCTCGGTTTGCTCGAAAACGATCTTGGGGCCTTTGCTGGGGGCCGGGGCGGCCAGGGCGGGCAGGCCCCAGGCCAGGACAACGAACGCTACCAGCAACCACGCGAGGCGACCGGGCCTGGACATGCGCACCTCCGATGAGGCATGTTTGACAATCCGGGGTTATATTAGTCCCGATTCGGGAGCTTACCACTTCCTCGGGACAAGGCAAGAATCGACGCGCGTCACCCCCGGCGACCGCGCGGGACAGGCAAGACGATGCCGGCTACGAAGTTCAAATATACGCGAATTTTTCTCTGGCGACACCCAGAGGTGCAGGGGGTGGAAGACGGTCGCTTCTGGGGCCACACCGACGTGCGCCTGACCCGCCTGGGCAAGCAGCAGCTCAAGACCGTGGCCAAGCGCATGAGCCGCGAGAAGCTCACCGCCATCTACTCCAGCGATCTGCTGCGCACCCAAATGGTGGCCGAGGCGGTGGGGCGCAAGCAGTCGCCCCGGCGCAAGGTGGAGCCCCTGCCCGCCCTGCGCGAGCTTAACCTGGGGGTCTGGGAGGGCCTGACCTACCGCGAAATCGCCGAGCGCTATCCAAAGGAGTTGCAGGCCCGCCAGGACGACCTGCCCGGGTTTCGCATCCTGCAGGGCGAATCCCTGAACGACGTGGCCGAGCGGGTGATGCCGGCTTTCCAGGAGATCGTGGCCGCCAACCAGGGCGGGGTGGTCTGCGTGGTGGCCCACGCCGGAGTCAACCGGATCATCCTCACCCGGCTCCTGGGCGCGCCCCTGGACCGCATCTTCCGCCTGGAGCAACAATACGCCTGTCTGAACCTGATAGACATCTACGAGGACGGCACCCCGGTCATCAAGCGCATCAACCAGATCGTCATCGATGAGGAATAACCGACCAATCCCGGCGCGGCCCAGCGGGCCCCAGGGCGAAAGAGCATGAGCCCCCAACCACTCCACGCCCCCTGGCGGGTCCTGCACACCGAATGGTCCAACGGCTGGGGCGGCCAGGAGATCCGCATCCTGGGAGAATGCCTGGGCATGGCCGGCCGCGGCCATCTGGTGGAGCTGGCCGGCTGCCCCGAGGGCAAGCTGCGCCAGCGGGCCAAGGCCGCCGGGCTCGTTTTCCACCCGCTGGAAATGCGCGGCCCCTGGGACCTCCTGGCCCTGGGCCAGCTAACGCGCCTCATCCGCCGCCGGGGCTACCACCTGGTGCACACCCATTCCTCGGTGGACGCCTGGCTGGGGGGCTTCGCCTGCCGCCTGACCGGGGCGGTCAACGTCCGCACCCGCCACCTCTCGGTGCCGGTGAGCAAAAACCCCCTGAACGTGGTCTATCGCCTGCCCCGGATGGTGGTCACCACCGGCCAGGGCATCCGCCGCCACCTGGTGGAGGATTACGGCCTGCCGGCCGGGCGGGTGGTCTCCATCCCCACCGGGGTGGACGTGGAGCGCTTCGCCCCCGCCCCGCCCGACCCGGCCCTGGCGGCCGAGCTGGGGATCGAACCGGGAGCGGAGGTGGTGGCCATGGTGGCGGTGCTGCGCTCCTGGAAGCGTCACGACCTCTTCTGCCAGATGGCCCGCCGGGTCCTGGACCGCCGCCCCGCCACCCGCTTCCTGATCGTGGGCCATGGTCCGGGCTGGGAGCGGGTCAACCGCTACCTGGACGAGATGGACCTGCGCCCGGCGGTGGTCATGACCGGCCACCGCGAGGATGTTCAGCGCCTGTTGCCCCTCTGCTCCATCTGCCT
>JAIUYB010000215.1 GCA_020216625.1 Desulfarculus sp. | reverse complement strand
TCAAAAGCACCAAGGCGGGCGCGGAAAAGCCAACCTCCGGCGCATAAAATTAGCAGGAAAAGCCGCGACCCTTTTGTGCAATGGCCTCAAATAATAAACGTATATAATGAAAAAACTGAACCTTCAACAATCTGAATTAAAGTAGCACCCCATGACAAGGCTTGTGCTTTTATTGACTGAGCCTCAAGCCCTCTCCTGCCTAAAAATAGGATAATTACCCCTGACCCCACAACCACAATTAGCCTCACAACATCAATTACCAGCACAATAACGTATATTGCGAAACCAACAACACCCAGCCACCAATATATACTTGCTAGAAAAATTACAATGGGAATACCTATACCCCAAAAAATTAAATTGGGCAAAAAGTCTGACATTGACTTAACTAAGATGAATTTTTTAATGCCGTCCTGTTGAAGATCATACATACTACCCTCCTAACACTCTCAGCTTATACACACCTAGAAAACAATATTGAAAAGCAAGTTCTGCAAGCCATCTCCCGCCTGTCCTACTATTTTCAGTGATATAATATTATATCGTTCTGATGAAGTCTAGTGATGTGAGCGTCTGACGGCTACCTATACTCACTGTCGGCGGAAATCCGGGAACTCCCTGGAAACTGAAAACCCTCCAAAAGGATCTTTCGGGTTCGCAAATGTTCCCAATACTTCCCAAGCGTTTTCTATGTGGTATTGGATAGTCGAAATACTTTTGGGTAGTTACGGAAAGAGGTCTGCCGGACTTAAAATCCCCAGCCTTCACGGGCGTGCGGGTTCGAGTCCCGCCCCAGGCACCATGTAAATCCAAATAGATAACGGGTTGGCCGGGGAGTGTCGCAAGCCGCTCCCCGGCTGGTTTTTGCCCGTTATGGCCATTCGTTGGGATTTCAGTATCTCAAGAGAATTCCAGTGAAACACGCCTCGGGGGGTGATGGAGGAAGAAAGACATGGATGCAAAGTGATTATAATGACGGGCCGGTGATGACGTTACATGCCAACTCGGTCGTGCGGAGGGGGCTAACGAAAGACCCGCTGGGTTCGACACCCACGCATCTGTCCCCGAGGTTCCCGCCTCCCTTCACCGCTACCGCACCAGGCTCCCAACCCCCATCTCATGCCTTCGTCATGGCTCCCCTCTGATTTGACAAAAAATTTACGCCTTTCCCACCAACTCCAACTTTTTGTTTATGGCTCGCACGCTAGCCTTGGGAAAGGAGCCTGAAGGTTTGGCTCGCGCCTGCGGGAGGATCGCCATGGTTGACTTGCTGATGATCGCGCTCTGGGTGGGTTTCGGTCTGGCCAGCCTGGGGCTGGTGTGGGCCTTTGGCCGGTTGATGGGAAGGGACGTGCGCTGATGGAAGCCTGGTACTGGCTCTTTGGACTGGCGGCCCTGGGCTTGGCCGTTTACCTCGCCGTGGCCCTATTCAGGCCGGAGTTGTTCCAATGACCGCCAGGGATTGGCTCCAGATCGGTCTGTATATCGCGGCCTTGTTGGTCCTGGCCCCACCCTTGGGCGGTTATCTGGCCCGGGTCTTCCAGGGTCGGGCTCCGGGCCTGGGGCGTCTGCTGGAGCCGTTGGAGGGGCTGATCTACCGGCTGGCCGGGGTCCAGCCCGAGCGGGAGATGAGCTGGCGGAGCTACGCCCTGGCCCTGCTGGGCTTCAACTTGGCCGGTGGCCTGTTCCTCTACCTCCTGCTCCGGTTCCAGGGAGCCCTGCCCCTGAATCCCTTGGGGTTGCCAGGGTTGCCGCCGGAGATCGCCTTCAACGTCGCCGCCAGCTTTGTCAGCAACACCAATTGGCAGTGCTATTCCGGGGAGGTCAGCCTCAGCCCCCTGAGCCAGATGGTGGGGCTCACCACCCAGAACTTCCTCTCGGCCGCCTCGGGTCTGGCCTGTCTGATGGCCCTGATCCGCGGCCTCACCCGGCGGGAAAGCGCCTTGGTGGGTAATTTTTGGTCCGACCTGGTGCGCTCGATCCTCTACGTCCTGCTCCCCCTGTGTCTGTTGCTGGCCCCGATCCTGGTCTCCCAGGGGGTGGTGCAAACCATGACCGCCCGCCAGGTGGTGACCACCCCGCCAGCCCCGGCCTCGCCCGGTTCGCAGGCTCCCAGCCCAGCGGTCGGCGGCGGCCAGGCCATCGCCCTGGGACCGGCCGCCAGCCAGGTGGCCATCAAGCAACTGGGCACCAACGGGGGTGGGTTCTTCAACGCCAACTCCGCCCACCCCCTGGAGAATCCCACGCCGCTCAGCAATTTCCTGGAGTGCCTGGCCATCCTGCTGATCCCCGCCGCGCTGTGCCTCGCCTTCGGCCATTTGGTGGGCGACCGCCGCCAGGGCTGGATGCTGCTCCTGGCCATGCTGGCCCTGTTCCTGGCGGGCTTGGGGGCGGGCTTGTGGGCCGAAAGCGCCGGCAATCCCAGGCTGGCGGCCCTGGGCCTGGACCCGGCTGCCGGCAACCTGGAAGGCAAGGAGGTCCGTTTCGGCCTGGCCAACTCGGTGCTTTGGTCGGTGGCCACCACCGCCGCCTCCAACGGCTCGGTCAACGCCATGCACGATTCCTTCACCCCCCTGGGTGGCCTGGTTCCGATGGTGATGATGCAACTAGGCGAAGTGGTCTTTGGCGGGGTGGGCTCCGGACTCTACGGCATGCTCTGCTTCGTGCTGGTGGCGGTTTTCATCGCCGGGCTGATGGTGGGGCGCACCCCGGAGTATCTGGGCAAGAAAATCGGAGCCTTCGAGATCAAGATGGCCGCGTTGGTGATCATGGCCCCGTTGTTCGCGGTGTTGACGCCCACCGCCCTGGCGGTGGTGGGCTCCGCCGCCGGGGCGGCTTCCAATCCTGGTCCGCACGGTTTCAGCCAAATCCTCTACGCCTTTTCCTCCATGGGCAACAACAACGGCAGCGCCTTCGCCGGCCTGGACGCCACCGGACCGCTCTACAGCGTGGGCGGGGGCCTGGTGATGCTGGTGGCCAGGTACTGGCTGGCCCTACCGGTGCTGGCCTTGGCCGGATCCCTGGCCGCCCAGAAGACGACGCCGCCGGGGCCGGGCACCCTGCCCACCCACACACCTCTTTTTGGCGGGCTGCTGGTGACGGTGGTGCTGGTGGTGGGGGCCTTGGCCTTCGTGCCGGCCCTGGCCCTGGGACCGATTGTCGAACACCTGACGATGCTGGGTCACTGAGGCGGGGAGTAGAGGCCATGCAAACGAAACACGACCAAAAACCGGGATACGACGCCACCCGGCTGGATCCCGCGCTGTTGCGGGAGGCGGCCTGGGAGTCGCTGCGCAAGCTTTCCCCCCGGACCCAGTTGCGCAACCCGGTGATGTTCACGGTCTGGGTGGGGGCGGTGCTCACCCTGGGGCTCTTTATCCAGGCCCTGGTGGCGCCGGTGGGAGAGACTCCAGGCTTCATCCTGGCGGTGTCCGCCGGCCTGTGGTTCACGGTGCTGTTCGCCAATTTCGCCGAAGCGGTGGCCGAGGGCCGAGGCAAGGCCCAGGCCGCCCAGTTGCGCCGCGCCCGCCAGACGACCATGGCCAAGCGGTTATCCCTAAGCGATGGCCAACCTTGGCGTCCGGGAATCCCCCACCGCCTGGTGCCTTCCAGCGAACTAAGGCCGGGGGACTTGGTCCTGGTGGAGGTTCAGGACCTGATTCCCGGCGACGGCGAGGCCATCCAGGGAGTGGCGTCGGTGGATGAGAGCGCCATCACCGGCGAAAGCGCGCCGGTGATCCGCGAGGCGGGCGGCGACCGCCGCGCGGGCACCGGCGGCCCCCGGGTGCTGAGCGATTGGCTGGTGGTGCGCATCACCGCCCGCCCGGGGGAGACCTTCCTGGACCGGATGATCAGCCTGGTGGAGGGGGCCAAAAGGGGCAAGACGCCCAACGAGATCGCGCTGGGCATCCTCCTGGCGGCCATGACTCTGATATTTGTGTTGGTCTGCGCCACCTTGCTGCCCTTCAGCCTCCATGCCGTGGCCCAGGCTGGCCAGGGACGCCCGGTGGGGCTGGCGGTTCTGGCGGCGCTCCTGGTCTGCCTGGCCCCCACCACCATTGGCGGCCTGCTCTCGGCCATCGGCATCGCCGGCATGGATCGCCTGATCCGCCAAAATGTCATCGCCACCAGCGGGCGGGCGGTGGAAGCGGCCGGAGACGTGGATGTGCTGCTTCTGGACAAAACCGGCACCATCACCCTGGGCAACCGCCAGGCCTCGGCCTTCGTGAACCTGCCCGAAGTGGAGCCCCGCCACTTGGCGGAAGCCGCCCAACTGGCCTCCCTGGCCGACGAGACCCCCGAGGGGCGCAGCGTGGTGGTCCTGGCCAAGCAACTGCACGGACTGCGCGCCCCGGACCTGGCCGCCGGGACGGCCTTCATCCCCTTCAGCGCCCAGACTCGCTTGAGCGGGGTGGACCTGCCCGGCCGCTCCATTCGCAAGGGGGCGGTGGACGCCATTCGCCGTCTGGTGGCCGCACAGGGCGGGCATTTTCCGCCAGCGGTCGAGGCGATGGTCAGCCACATCGCCAAGGAGGGCGGCACTCCCTTGGTGGTGGCCGAGAACGGCCGCGTCCTGGGGGCCATCTGGCTCAAGGACATCGTCAAGGGCGGCATCCGGGAGCGCTTTTTGGAGTTGCGGCGCATGGGCATCAAGACGGTGATGGTCACTGGCGACAACCACCTGACCGCGGCGGCCATCGCGGCCGAGGCCGGGGTGGACGACTTCCTGGCCGAGGCCACGCCCGAGACCAAGCTTCAGCTCATCCGCGATTACCAGGCCCAGGGACGGCTGGTGGCCATGACCGGCGATGGCACCAACGACGCTCCGGCCCTGGCCCAAGCCGACGTGGCGGTGGCCATGAACAGTGGCACCCAGGCCGCCAAGGAGGCTGGCAACATGGTGGACCTGGACTCCAATCCCACCAAGCTCCTGGAGATCGTGGAGACCGGCAAGCAACTGCTCATGACCCGGGGGGCGCTGACCACCTTCAGCATCATGAATGACGTGGCCAAGTATTTCGCCATCATTCCGCCCGCGTTCGTGGGCACTTACCCCGCCCTGGGGGTGCTCAACCTGATGGGC
>JAIUYB010000214.1 GCA_020216625.1 Desulfarculus sp. | reverse complement strand
GGTGCCCGAGGTATAGAGGATGCTGGCCAGGTCGTCCGGCCCGGCTGGCGAGGGCTCCTGGCGCGGCGGCAGGTCCAGATAGCGGTCCTGGTCTTCCGGGGTCAACCAGGCATGCACCCGCGGGCAGAGGGGGATCAGCTCGGACATGATCGGCGCGGCCTCGGGCCCGGTCAACGCCAAGCACGCCCCGCAGTGGTTGATGATGTAGGCCGCCTCGCGGGCGGTCAGGCGCAGGTTCACCGGCACCATCACCGCGCCCAGGCGCATCAGCGCCCACCAGGCGGTGACGAAGTGGGGGCCGTTTCCCAGGAGCAGAGCCACGCTCTGGCCCGGCCCCAGGCCCAGCCGTTCCAGTCCGGCGGCCACGGAGCCCACCCGGCGCTCCATTTCGCAGAAGGATAGCTCCTGCCCTGGACAGACCAGAAAGGTCTGGTCGCCGCGCTCCTGGGCGCGTTGGCGCAACAGATCGTCAATGCCGCGCATGGCTTCAGCTCCGGGCCGGATTTGCGAGCGCGGCCGCGCGCTGACCCCGCGCCTGCCAAAGGTACATGCCGCCTAGCACCGCCGCTCCGAAAAGGTCGGTGTACAGACCTGGCTTGATCAGGCCGAAGCCCGCCACCAGCAACAGCAGGCGCATGGCCCAGTTGAGCCGGGTGCGCAGGTAGCCCATCAGCCCCGAGCCCAGGGCGATGCTGCCCAGGATGGCGGTCAGGCAGGCCAGGGCGATCTCCCACCAGGCGCCCTTCCAGATCAACACTGGGCTGTAGACGAAGAAGAAAGGCGAGATGTAGGCGATGGCCGCCAGGCGCATGGACTCGAAACCGGTGGGGAAAGGCCGGCTGCCGGCCACCGCCGCCCCGGCGAAGGCGGCCAGGGCCACCGGCGGGGTGATGCAGGACAGGCAGGCGTAGTAAAAGACGAACAGATGGGCCGCGATGGCCGGCACTCCCAGCTCGATCAGCACCGGTCCGCCCAGGATCACGGTGAGGATGTAGGCCGCCGAGGTGGTGAGCCCCATGCCCAGCACCATGGAGGCCAGCATCACCATCACCAGGGAGAGCATCAGGTTGCCGCCGGCGGCATCGATGACCAGGCCCGAGAACTTCAGGCCCAGCCCGGTCTGGGTGACGCAGCCGATGACGATCCCGGCGCAGGCGCAGGCCAGGGCCACTTCCAGGCAGCCCTTGGCCCCCCGCTCCATGGCCGCGATCACGTCGCGCCAGCCCATGCGGGTGGCCTTGCGCAGGCCGCTAACCACCATCACCGCGATGATGGACCACAGGCCGGACTTCATGGGAGAGTAGCCCAGGGTAAGCAGCAGGATCAGAAAGAAGGCCGGAATCATCAGGTGGCCGCCCTGACGAACCACCGATCCCAGATGGGGCAGTTCGGCCCGAGGCAGGCCGGTGAGTCCGGTCTTGACCGCCTCCATGTGCACCATGTAGAGCAACGCAAAGTAGTAGAGACAGGCCGGTATGATGGCCGCCTTGCAGACCTCGAAGTAGCCCACTCCCAACATGTCGGCCATGATGAAGGCGCCGGCGCCCATCACCGGCGGCATGAACTGCCCGCCGGTGGAGGCCACCGACTCCACCGCCCCGGCGAACTGGGGCCGGTAGCCGATCTTCTTCATCAGGGGGATGGTGAAGGAGCCGGTGCTGACTACGTTGGCCACCGCCGAGCCGCTGATGGTGCCAAAAAAGGCGCTGCTGATCACCGCCACCTTGGCCGGCCCTCCGCGCATGTGGCCGGCCAGGGCGTTGGCGAACTGGATGAAGAACTCGCCGGTGCCGGAGCTGACCAAGAAGGCCCCGAACATGATGAAGATGAAGATGAAACTGGCGCTGACCCCCAGGGGGATGCCAAAGAGGCCCTCGGTGGTCAGGTACTGGTAGCTGATGAGTTGCTCCAGGTCCAGAGGGAAGTGCCCCCACAGGCCGGGAATCTCGTGCCCCCACAGGGTGTAGGCCAGGGCCACGATGGTGATGATGGGCAGGGCCCAGCCCATCAAGCGGCGGGTGCATTCCAACACCAGGAGCATGGCCAAGCCGCCCAGCCAGAGGTCGGTGTCGCTGGCCGCCCCCCCGCGCATGGCCAGGGTCTTGTAGCTCACGGCCAGGTGAACCAGCACCAGCACGCTCAGGCCCACCAGGCCCAGGTCCAGGGCGCGCAGGGCCTTGGGATAGGCCCGACCCTGATAGCGATCGGTGGCGGGAAAGGTGAGGAACACCAGTGCGCAGGCAAAAAGCAGGTGGACCGGCCGCTGCACCATGGCCGAATACAGGCCAAACTGCGCGGTGTAGATCTGGAAGGCGGCCATGCCCAGGGCGATGGCCTTCACCAGGGTTTGCAGCCAATTGACCTCGCCGCCGCTTGCCTTGTCTGTCATGGTCTTTCCTCTGGGTGGGGGGTCTGGCGCGGGAGTTGGGCCCAGGGCTCGGCTGGAGCCAAGGGCTCCACCCGCAGGCGCAGGAGGGTCCCGGGCGCGAAATAGTCCAACAAGCGATGGGTCTGGCCGTCCACCCTCAGGCGGTGGTTGGCCAGGTCCGGCGAGCCCAGGCGGAAGACGATCTCGCCCAGGCGCTGGTTGATCTCCGCCAGCTCGGCCGAGCCGTCGGCGTGGGCGCGATAGCGGCCCAAGTCAAATCCCTGGCCGTTGAGCATGGAACGGAAGGTCATGTTGGTGAGCAGGATCCCCCCCGGACCGAGCACCTGGTAGTGCTCGGAGAAATCGGCTCGATCGTAGCTGTGGAAAAAGGAGACCGTCAGGTGAGAACCCGCGCGCACCGGCAGGACCAGGCCGGGCCGAGTTTGGTCCTCGGCATAGACCCGAAGCGCCAGGTCCGGCGCACCGGCCCAGGCCGGCGCATGGGTCAGGCCGGCGGCCAGCAGGATCAACAGGATTGGGCAAACGATGCGGCGCATGGTTCCTCGGGGTCGGCGGCGGCTCCCGCGAAAACGGGGCCGCCGCCGCTGGATGCTATTTCAGCACGCCCTTTTCCTTGAAGAACTTCTCCGCGCCGGGATGCCAGGGAATCGGCATGCCCTTGACCGCGTTTTCCAGGGTGATGCCCTTGAACTGGGCGTGGATCTTGTCCAACTCGTCCTTGTGCTCGAAGACCGCCTTGACGATGTCGTAGGCTAACTGCTCGTTGGTCTTGGCGTCGATCACGAACAGACCCATCCAGGCCAGGGTGTGGTGGGGCTTGTCCTGGCCCTTGTAGGTGCCGGCCGGGATGGTGCGGGGGAAATAGGCCGGAAACTCCTTGTTGATCTTGTCGCCCACCTCCGGCTCGATGTCCAGGAAGCGGATGTCGCGCTGGGTGGCCAGGTCCATCAGGGCCGGGGCCGGGGTGCCCAGAGTGACGATGCCGGCGTCGATGTTGCCGTCCTGCAAGGCTTCGGTGGTCTCGGTGGCCGAGAGGAACTGCTCGTCGATGTCGTCGTAGGTCAAGCCGTAGACCTTGAGGACGTAGCGAGCCATGGCCTCGGTGCCGCTGCCGGGCGCGCCCACCGCCACCTTCTTGCCCTTCAGATCCTTGATGGTCTTGATCGGGCCGTCAGCCCGGACGAAAAACTGGATGTCGATGGGATAGGTGGCCATCAGGCCACGCAGGTCCTTGACCGGTTTGCCGCTGAAAGCCTCCAGACCATTGAAGGCGTGGTAGGCGGTGTCGGGCATGGACAGCGCCACCGCGTCCTTGCCGCTGGCCACGGCCCTGATGTTCTCGATGGAGGCGCCGGAGGGATGGGCCGCGGCCTGGTAGCCCGGCACATATTTGGTGATCATGTTGGCCACCCCGCCGCCCAGGGGATACCAGGTGCCGCCGGTGGAGGCGGTGCCGATGGCCAGGCGGACGTCGGCGGCGGCGGCCGGCGCGGCCAGGCAGGCCAGACAGACCAGGGCCAGGACCAGGACGACGGGTTTGGAACGATATGATCCGGGCATGACTTCCTCCCTTTCCCTCAGGATGAATGCACCGCCCCCCCGGCCGGCGCGCCGTGATCCCGCTGGCCGCGCAGTTCGCGCTTGAGCACCTTGCCCGAGGCGTTGCGCGGCAACTGGTCCACGAAGACCACCTGGCGCGGCTTCTTGTAGCTGGCCAGGTGCTGCTTGCAGTATTCGACGACTTCGGCCTCGGACAGGTTGGCCCCGCTTTTCAGCGCCACCACCGCCTTGACCGACTCGCCCCAGAGCGG
Source organism: Desulfarculus sp. (assembly GCA_020216625.1). Lineage (GTDB taxonomy): Bacteria > Desulfobacterota > Desulfarculia > Desulfarculales > Desulfarculaceae > JACRDC01. The sequence continues at coordinate 884 of JAIUYB010000214.1, read as the reverse complement.
GTCGGGCTCGCCCACCACCGCCACGTCGGCAATGGCCGGATGGTGGTAAAGGACCTCCTCGATCTCGCGAGGGTAGATATTCTCGCCGCCACTGACGATCATGTCCTTCTTGCGGTCGACGATGTAGAAGAAGCCATCGGGGTCCATGTAGGCCAAGTCGCCGGTGTGCAGCCAACCATCGCGGATGGCCTCGGCCGTGGCCTGGGGCTGGTTGTGATAGCCCTGCATGACGTTGGGGCCTTGGCAGACCAACTCGCCCACCTGGCCCACCGCCACCGGTCGGTCCAGCTCGTCCACCACCCGGGCCCGGAGGAACGGCAGGGCCCGGCCCACCGATCCATGGCGCTCGTGGGACTGGGCCGCGGTGAGGATGGTGATGCAGGGGCTGGCCTCGGTGCAGCCGTAGACGTCGTAGACACCGTTGATGTTGGGAAAAAATTCCATCAACTGGCGTTTGGTCTCGGCGCTGAGCTTGTCGGCCCCGGCGGTGCACTTGGTGATGGAGGAGCGGTCGAAGTCCCAGGCGCCGGGTTGCTGCATCAAGAGGTGATAGAAGGCCGGCGAGCCGCTGATCACATTGACCCGCTCGGCCTGGATGGTGCGCAAAAGCCCTTGGGGCTCGAAATGGCTGACCAGCACACTGGTCCCGCCCAAGGCCACCTGGATGGTGAAATGGTTGTTGAGCGCGGCGGTGTGATAGAGCGGCCCCACCACCACCGAGACCTGGCCGGGCTGGTCCTCCCGGCCCAGGATGGTGTTCATCAGATTCCAGAGCACGTTGCCGTGGCTGATCACCGCGCCCTTGGGCCGGCCGGTGGTGCCCGAGGTGTACATCAGCTGGCACTGGTCGGCCTCGGCCAGGTCGGCCAAGGGCGGCAAGGCCT
>JAIUYB010000213.1 GCA_020216625.1 Desulfarculus sp. | reverse complement strand
GGTCGGGGTTTTCGGACAACAGGCTCTGGGCCGAGAGGATCATGCCCGGGGTGCAGAATCCGCACTGCACCGCCCCGGCGCTGAGAAAGGACTCCTGCAGGGGATGGAGCCGGCCGTCCCGGGCCAAACCCTCGATGGTGGTCACCTGGCGGCCGGCGACCTTCCAGGCCGGAGTCAGGCACGAGTCAATCACCTTGCCATCCAGCAGCACCGAGCAGGCACCGCATTCACCCACCCCGCAACCCTCCTTGGTCCCCTTGAGGTCCAGGCGGTGACGCAGAAGATCCAAGAGGCTCTCGGAGGCGGGGACCTCGGTCAGCGCGACCGGGCTTCCGTTAAGGGTGAATCTTAATTCCATGCTTCGATCACCTCGGGCCATGTCCATTAACGGGTCATCATCTGAGGCAGGACCATGGCGATCTGGGGAAAGACGGTCAGGATCACGCAGATGAGGACGATGCAGATCAAAAAGGGCATGGAGCCCCGGAATACGGTCTCCAGGGGCACGTCCGGGATCACTCCCGCCACGGTGAAGACGTTGAGCCCCATGGGCGGGGTGATCAGGCCGGCCTCCATCATCAAGACCGCCACCACTCCGAACCAAATGGGCTGGAAGTGCAGGGCGGTGATGACCGGGAAGACCACCGGCAGGGTCAGCACCATCATGGAGATGGCGTCCAACAGGCAACCCAGGAATAGATAGATGAGCAGGATCACCGCCAGGATGAAATAGCGGCTGACCTCCAGTTCGGTGGCCCAGGCCGCCACCTGGGTGGGGATGGTGGACAGAGCCAGGAAATAGCTGAATACGTTGGCGCCGGCCACCAGGAACAAGACCATGGCCGAGATTCTCACCGCGTCCTGCAAGGTGCCGACGAAGCCGCTCCAGGTGAGCTTGCGCTGGATGAGCACCACCAGGAACATCACGGTGGCTCCCACCGCCGCCGCCTCGGTGGCGGTGAAGAAGCCCAGGTAGATGCCGCCGATCACCAAAAGGAAGAGGCTCAGAGTGCCCCAGACCCCGCGCAGGGAGCGGATCTTCTCGCTCCAGCTCACCGGCTCGGGACTGGTGGGGGCCATGTGGGGATCGATCTTGACCCAGACCAGAACTAGGCCGACGTAGAGCAGGGCCATCACCAGGCCAGGCAGGCAGCCGGCCACCAGTAGTTTGCCGATGGACTGCTCGGTGAGCATGCCGAAGACCACGAAGCCGATGCTGGGCGGGATGAGGAAAGCCAGGGTGCCGCCGGCCACCACGCAGCCGGCGGCCAGGCGCGGACTGTAGTTGTAGCGCAGCATCTCCGGGATGGCGATGGTGCCCATGGCCGCGGCCGAGGCCACCGAGGAGCCGCTCACCGCCGCGAAGCCGGCGCAGGCGGCGATGGTGGCGATGCCCAGGCCGCCAGGCAGGCGGCGCAGCCATTTCTCGAAGGTGCTGAACAACTGGGAGGTCATTCCGGACGTGGTGCAGAAGCCGCCCATCATGATGAACAGCGGGATCACCGTGTAGGGGTAGAAGGATGTGACTTCATAGACGGTGCTGGCCACCTTGTCCAAGGCTGCCTCGGGGTTGGAAAGGTAGCCGATGCCCGCCATGCCCACCAACATGCAGGCCATGGCGATGGGCATGCCCAGGAAAAGCAGGGTGAACACCCCCACCACCCCCATAAGGCCAATCGTGACAGGATCCACGAATCGCTCCCTTCAGGATTCCCCCCGCCGCCGCGCCCGGCGCGTCGCCGGCGGGTCTGGGTTGGCCGTCCGCTCCGAGGCGGGGACCGATGATGCGTCTTGGCCCGGACCGGGGGCTACTTGCCGCGACCGGCGCCGATGAGCCTCCCCAGGGCTTCGCCCAAGTCGACCAGCAACTCCAGGAACATGAACACCCCAGCCAGGGAGACCAACAGGCGGAAGGGAAGCTGGGGGATGCGCAGCATGTCCGAGACGGTTTTTTGCTCGAGCCCCACCACCCAGCCCTGCCAGGCCAGCACGGCCATGATGAACAAGCTGAGAAGTATCGTGATGACCTCGATCAGCAGGGCCAGGGTGGGGGGGAGCTTTAACAGAAGCAGGTTGACGCGGACGTGACCCTTCACCTGCTGGGTGTAGGCCAGTCCGGAAAGGATCAAGATGACCAGCATGTAGCTGGACAACTCCACCGTGCCGGGGATGGGCCGGCCCCACAGGGCCCGGCTAATCACCTCCAGGCTGCTGAGCAGCATCAGGGGCAGCAGCACGAACATGCCGCCGAAGGAGAGATAGTAGGTGGATTTCTGGATCACCCACTTGGCTTTTTGCAACGGATGCATGGTCTTTCTCCGCCAGGCGGCCCGGGCGGCCGCCCCCCTGATGCCGGCTGGTGCCTAGCCTACTTGTGCCACTCGGTGGGGTAGGCCGCGCAGGCCACGCCGTACTGCTGGCTGATCTTGTTGTACATCTCCACGGTGTCTTTGGCCGCCAGTCCCTTGTCCTGCAGGCCGGCCACCCACTTCTTGGTCTCCTCCTGGAACTTGGCGAACCAGCGGTCCTGCTCGGCCTGGGGCAGCTCGTAGAGGGTCACGCCCTTGGACTGGATCTCGGCGATCATCTCCTTGTAGGTCTTCTGGCTCAGCCCCTCGGTGGTGGCGAAGGGGTTGCCGACCACCTCGGCGATGATGGGCTTCAGGTCCTCGGGGGTCTTTTCCCAGGACTTCTCGTTCATCACCACGCCCTCGGTCACGCAGCCGAAGGTGGCCACGACGCCGTGCTTGGCGACCTCATAGAGCTTGAAGGCCAGGACCAGGGGGGAGCAGGTGACGATGCCGTCGATGGTGCCGGTCTCCATGGCCATGTACACCTCACCAAGGGGCATGAAGACGGGCTCGGCGCCCAGGGCCTTGATGTAGTTGGTCTGGTGGCCGCCGGGGCTGCGGATCTTGAGGCCCTTCAAGTCCTCCATGGTCTTGACCGGCTTCTTGGTCCAGATGAAAGCCTGGATGCAGCCGTTGAGCTCCAGGACCTTCACGCCCTCGAACTCCTTCTGCACGCCGGGGTTCTTGGCGTACAGGTCGTTGCCGATCTTGGTGGCCACGTCCTTGCCGTCAACCCAGGTGGCCAGACTCAGGGTGTCGGCCAGGGGGAAGCGGCCCGGGGTCCAGGTGGCGGTGAAGTAGCCCATGTCCGACATGCCCTTCTTCACGATGTCGAAGTGCTCCGGACCCGAACCCAGGGCGCCGCCGGCGTAGAGGGTGTAGGTGATGCGGCCGTTGCTGCGCTTCTTCAGCTCCTCCAGCATCGGGATCCACACCGTCTTCACCTCGCGGCTGGCCGGGGGATGCCAGGTGCTGAACTTCAGGTGGATGGTGCCCTTGGCGTCGTCGGCCCAGGCGGCCCCGGCCGTCAGCATGCCCACCAAGAGCGCCAGGCCCATGATGATCGCCAGCAGACTTTTCTTGCGCTCCATGAATACCCTCCCAAGGCGTGCGGTGTGCGCTTGTTGGGGATCACGGCCTGGCACGGCCAAGCCCTCGCCGGTTGCATGCCCCCGACCCGCGTCCCTGTCGGGCATGGGGCTTCCCCAGACCAACCGGCCCTTACCAATCGGTATTTTCCTCACCCTCCCAGCCTACCAGAAGGTCGGTGGGCTTGGGGAGGGGCCAGGGGGGAAGGCCGGCGCGTTGGAATCCGGGGCTTCCCCGCCTATAAACAATGAGGCGGAGCGCCCTTGACGAGGCCAGGACCACCCCGCGCCCCGCCAAGAACCGTTTCCGCCCCCTCGGCCAGGCCCTGGGGAGCGATCCCTTCGGCGTGGCCGTGGGCATCATGCTGCAAGAAGCGAGCCTTTCCCAAGCAGGCCCGCAAGGCCGGCCCCCCCAAAAGCGAACCCGCCGCCAGGGGAAACCTGCACGGCGGGAGGGTGGTGGCGCGGGAGTTGCACGCATGGGCGGCGGCGGCCAGCCGCCCGCCCGCCTGGGGCTGGGCCGGGGTCTGTTTGCGGATGATGTTGGCTCCCGGTCGCATTGCGTTCGCTTTTTCCGCTTGACCAATCTATGTTTAACTTATACTTTATGAACATAATTTATAGTTAAAACGCAGCTCGCGTCAAGCGGTTTGCAACCAAAGGGGAACATGATCTCGATCGGGGCAAAAATCAGAGAGTTACGGTCAGCCAGCGGGCTGACTCTCCAGCAGGTGGCCGAGGGCGCGGGCTGCACCGCGGCCTATATTTCCCAGATCGAGCACGATAAGGTCTCGCCTTCCATCGCCAGCCTGAAAAAGATCGCCCAGGTCTTCGGGGTGCGCATCGTCGATTTTTTCCTGGACGAGAGAACGGATGGCGACTTGGTCTTCGCGCCCCAGGATTGGCCGGTGGTGAGCATGCCGGGCTGGTCGGCCCACATCCGCCAGATGGTGCCCAGCATCGCCACCAAGATCATGCAGCCTTTCATGACCGAGATCGCCCCCGGCGGCGGCTGCCACGAGTCCTACAGCCACCAGGGCGAGGAGTTCGGCCTGGTGCTGGAGGGCGAGCTGACCCTGCAGGTCGGCGGCGAGGAGCACCGGGTGCCGGCCGGACATTCCTTCTACCACTCGTCCTTGCAACCCCACGCCTGGGTTAACAATGGCCAAAAGCCCTGCCGCGTGATCTGGGTGGTGACCCCGCCCAGTTGGTAAGCCAACCGTTTGCCAGGGAGGATTCTCATCCCATGAATACGGTCCTGATCAAGAACGTAGGTCTGATGTTGTCGGGCGATGTCGCCGCGCCGATCCTGGACGCCGATGCCATCCTGGTGGCGGACGGCCTGATCCAGCAAGTGGGCAAGGGACTGGCCGCCCCGGCCGGGGCCAAGGTCATCGACGCCAAGGGCGCGGCGGTGGCTCCGGGCCTGATCGACAGCCACTGCCACGTGGTCTTGGGCGACTACACCCCCCGCCAGCAGATGCAGAACTTCCTGGACAGCTCGATCCACGGCGGGGTGACCACCGCCATCAGCGCCGGCGAGGTGCATCTCTCCGGCCGGCCCAAGGACCCCCTGGGGACCAAGTGCCTGGCCATTCTGGCCGCCAAGAGCTGGGCCGGCTTCCGCCCCGGAGGCATGAAGGTCCTGGGCGGGGCCCTGATCCT
>JAIUYB010000212.1 GCA_020216625.1 Desulfarculus sp. | reverse complement strand
AGATTCCACCACCTCACCCGGGACCAAGCCCTGGAAGTGATGGAAACCAAGCCGGCGGAATCAATGTTTTTTTCCGGATATCCCCCCTTCGATCGCTCCAGCCTGGACCGCGACAAACAGCGCCTGATCCAACTCTACCAGGAGAACGGCTTCTTCGAGGCCGAGGTGGCCTACCGCCTGGAGCGGGACCCGGAGCGGCGGCTGGTGATGGTGGTCTTCACCGTCCAAGAGAATCGCCCCTCCCTCATCGACGCCGTGAACCTGGAGCTGCCGCCCGGCGAGGAGGGTGAATCCTGGCGTGAGCGCCTGACGCCCCTGCTGCGCCTGGTTCCGGGGCAGCGCTTTTTGCTCAAGGATTACGAAAATACCAAGCGGGCCCTGGGCGACCACCTGCGCAACCGGGCCCATCCCCTGGCCACCGTTCTGGGCCAGGTGCGGGTGCACGCCGAGGACGCCCGGGTCGAGGTGGTGTTCAAGGTCGAGCCCGGCCCGCGCCTGTCCTTCGGCGCCACCACGGTCAGCGGCTTCAACCGCATCAAGCCCGAGTTCATCCTGCGCGAGCTTGCCTACGCCCGGGGCCAGCCTTTCTCCCAGGAGGCCCTGGACGACAGCCAGCGCGCCCTCTTGGACACCGGCTTCTTCAGCATCGTCACCTTCACCCCGGATTTCGACCAAACCCGGGACGGCCTGGTTCCGCTGCGGCTCCAGGTGCGCGAGGCCAACCGCTTCAGCGCCCGTCTGGGCCTGGGCTGGGGCAACGAGGACGGTTTCCGGGTGCGGGTGTTGCAGGTCAACCGCAATCTGTTGGGGCTCTACGACACCCTGACCTTCGAGGGAAAGATCAGCCACATCTACCAGGGCCTCACCGGCCGGCTCAAGCTGCCCCACCTTCCCTCCCGCGACTCCAACCTGTTGTTCTGGGGCGGGATGGAGCAGAACGACTTCGAGGCCTACACCAATCGCCGCTTGTTTTTCAATCCCATGGTGGAGCAGCGTCTGGACCCTCGCTGGTCTTGGTTTTTGGGTTACAACACCGAGAAGAACAACCTCATCGACCTCAAGGCCGCGGTACCCGACCCCAACTACGAAAAGCAGGAGTTCTACATCTCCTCGGTGCCGGTGGGCTTGCGCTACGACACCCGCGATTCCGTCCTGAATCCCACCCGGGGCCTGTTCTTCAACCTGGAGGTGGAGACCGCCTCCGACGCCATCGGTTCGGATGTGGAGTTCGTGCGCACCATCTCCGAGCTGCGCCACGTGTTGCCCCTGCCCTGGTCCAAGGGCTGGCACCTGGCCTCGCGGGCCAAGGGTGGTCTGGCCTACCCCCTGCCGGGCACCGACCGCATCCCCCTGATCCGGCGATTTTTTCCCGGCGGGGCCAACAGTGTGCGCGGCTACGCCTTCCAGACCTTGGGGCCGCTGGATTCCGCCGGCAAACCCCTGGGCGGCGAGGCCATGCTGGAGGGCAGCCTGGAGCTGCGTTTCCCGTTGTGGGGCGACCTGGGCGGGGTGGTCTTCACCGACGTCGGCAACGCCTATGAAAAATGGGAGGAAATCCACTCCGGGCTCTCCAATCTGCGCTACACCGCCGGCGCGGGGCTGCGCTACCACACCCCGGTGGGCCCCTTGCGCCTGGATTTCGGCTATCAGCTCAACCCGCCCGAGGGTGGCCACCTAAGCCGCTACGAGGTCTATCTCAGCGTGGGGCAGGCCTTCTGATGCCGCGCCGGGCGCTCAGGATCGCCGCCTGGGCCCTGGGAGGGGCGGCCCTGTTGCTGGGCCTGCTCTGGGTGGGTCTGTGGGGCCTGGCGGCCAGCGATTGGGGCCGGGCCAAGATCCTGGAGCTGCTCAACCGCGAGGTGGAGGCCGCCACTGGGGCCCAACTGAGCCTGGGCGGCCTGGAGGGCAATCCGCTCACCAATATGGTGCTCCGGGAAGTCTCCCTGCACCGGGAGGGGCGGGTGCTGGCCCGGGCGGCGGAGATCGAACTGCGCTATAACCCCCTGGCCCTCTGGTCCGGCCGGGTCCACCTGGGCCGCCTGCGCCTGGTGCGGCCCTGGGTGGGCCTGCCCCTGGACCTGCCCCGGGCTCCGGACGGCGGCTTGAGCCCAGGGCTGGTGCTGACCATTGCCCGTCTGGAGGTGGTGGACGGCGCCCTTGAGGCCGGAGGGGAGTTGGGGCCCTTGCGCCGGGCCGAAAACGTGCAGTTGGAGGGCGGCTTCAGCCTGGACGCCCGCGGCCCCCGGGTGGAGGCCCACCTGGCCTGGGCCGATCTCCATCTCGCGGGTTTGGAGGCCCCGGTGGCGGTCAGCGGCTGGTTGGCGGCCGACGCCGATCGCCTGGATCTTCAATCGCTATTGGTGCAGGCCGGAAGCGATCGCCTGGAGGCCAGCGGCCACTACCTCTGGGGCAAGACTCCCCGGCTGGCGCTCAAGGCCCGGGGCCGGGTGACGGACTGGCGGGGCCTGGCCGGTTGGAGCCCAGCCGGAGCGCCCCCACCCGAACCGGTGGACTACCAGTTGGAGGCCAGCGGACCTCTGGGGGCCTGCCAGGTCAAGCTGGGTTTGATGGCGGCCCAGGGCCGGCTGGATCTGGCCGGCCGGATCAACCTGGACCAGCCGGGCTTGGAACTCAAGGCCCGGTTCACGGATTTGGACCTCGCCCGCCTGGGGCTGTCGAGGGAGACGGCCCACCTGGGCGGCGACCTGGAGCTGACAAGCCGGGGCTGGCCGGGGCTCGGTCCGGGCCAGACCAGGCTCGATCTGCGCCTGGATCAGGCGGTTTGGCGGGAGTGGCGGGCCAAGTCCCTGACCTTGCGTCCGGTGCGCGAGGACGGCCACTGCCTGATCGAGACCCTGGAACTGACCGGCGACCAGGGTCGGCTCCAGGCCAGGGGCGAACTGATCGCGCCCGCGACTGGGGCGGGCGGGGGCGCCTCCTGGCGGGCCCGAGGCCAGGTGGCCTTCCAGGACCTGGCGCCGCCTCCGGAGCTGCTGGCCGAACTGCCCGAGCCTCTGCGCCAGGCCCGCATGAATGGCGTCCTGCGCGGCCAGGGCGACCTGGACGCGGCCGGGGACGCCGCCCTGGATCTGGAGTTGGATCGCTCGCCCCTGGGAGCGGAGCTGGAGCTTGGCGGCCTCCGGGCCAGCGGCGGACGCCAGGCCGGGAAATGGCTCCTGAACACCTTGGAACTGACCGCCTCCGGAATGGAATTAAAGACCCAGGGCCGGGCCGATGCCCAGGGGGCGGACCTGGCCTGGGAGTTGGCGGTCGCGGACCTGGCTCGGTTGCGACCGGTGGTGGGCTTATGGTGGGAGCAGGTTCCTCCGGCCCTGGCCGGGGGGCTCCAGGCCCGGGGCCGCCTGCGCGGGCCCTGGTCCGGCCCGGCCTTGGAGGTCCAGGCCCAGGGGCGGGACCTGGACTTGGGCCGTGGGGTCCTGCGCCGGGCGGAGGTGGAGCTTTCCGCGCCGGACGTGGTGAGCCACCGCCAGGGACGGGCCGAGGTGCGGCTGGAAGGCCTGGAGGCCGGCGACCTGCCCTGGGACCAAGTGCGGGCCGAGTTGATCGCCGACGGCCGCCAGGCCAATTTGCGCCTCAACGCCCGGGGTCCGCGTCTGGACTTGACCCTCAACGCCACCTGCCCCACGCCCCTGCAAACGCCCCTGCGATGCGACCTCTCCGGCCTCAGCCTGACCCCGGCCGGCGGGGCGACCTGGCGGCAGCAGGGCCAGAGCGCCATGGTGGTGGGGGCGCGCCACCTGGACCTGGACCGTCTGGTTTTGTCCCAGGGTCGGCAAAGGCTGGAGCTGGCCGGACAGGTCACCCCTGGCGGGACGGTGCGGGCCGCGCTTAAGCTTCAGGATGGCGAGCCCGCCGCTTGGCTGCCGGAGCGGGGTTTGCCCGAGACCACCCGTCTGGACCTGGGGGCTGAGCTGACCGGCACCTTGGTGGAGCCGGTGCTGCGCCTGGAGGGCGTTTTGCACGGCCTGGCCTGGCGGCGGGTGGGCGAGGGCCTGGTGCGCTTCAACGGGCGGTTGGGCGGTGGCGAGTTGAGCCTGGCTGGACGGATCACCTGGGCCCAGCAACCGGTGCTGGACCTTGACGCCACCCTGGGTCTGGCCGCCAGCCTCAATCCGCCCAACCTGGCTTTGACCGGTGACGGGCTCAACGCCCGGCTCACCGGCAAGGATCTTCCCTTGCACCTGCTGGCCCCCACCATGCGCGGGGTGCGGGTGCTGGGCGGGCGTCTGGACCTGGATCTGAAGGCCCAGGGCGATCCGACCGATCCCCGTCTGGAGGGGGTGGTGGCCCTGAACGGCGGCCACATGGTCATAACTCCCACCGGCCAGCGCATCAGCGACATCAACCTTACGTTCACCGCCCGGGGTCGGGAGATCGTCCTGACCCGGGGCGAGGCCGATAGCGGCGGCCACCTGAGCCTGCGCGGGCGGATGGTGCTGCCCTGGAAGGACGCCGGCTTGGTGGAGCTCAAGGCCCAGGGCAAGGACCTCCTGGTGGGCCTGGGCGCCCTGGGGCAGGTGGTCACCGACCTGGACCTGGACCTGGACGGCACCCCGGCCGCGCCCAAGGCCCGGGCCCTGTTGCATCCCAGCCAGGCGGTGATCCATCCCAAGGTTGCCCCGCCGGCGGCCCTGGGCGATGTGGTGATCCTGCGTCCGGGCCAGGCCCCGCCGCCCCTGGACACCGAGGTCCACAAGGCCCCGCGCATCCATTTCCCCGAGCCGTTCCACAACCTGGCCCTGGATGCCCTGGTGGACCTGGGTCCGGGGATCCGGGTGGTGGTGGACGAGGGCTGGGTCAGCCTCTTGGGCAAGGTGCGGGTGACCAAGGCCCCCGGGGGGCCCCTGGTCTTCTGGGACCGGTACACCACCGACAACGGCGTGATCATGGTGGAGAGCCGGCGTTTCGTGGTCACCGGCGGGGACTTCATCTTCGATGGCCGCGATCGGCCCGACCCGGCCCTGAACGTGGACGTGCAATACCGCGGCGGCGGCAGCCAAATCTTCATCACCCTGCAAGGCACCGCCTTCGAGCCTCAGTTGCAGCTTTCCAGCGAGCCGCCCATGAGCCAGGCCGACATCCTGTCGGTGATCATCTTCGGCCGACCCGCCGCCGGGCTCAACG
>JAIUYB010000211.1 GCA_020216625.1 Desulfarculus sp. | reverse complement strand
CATGGGTGACGGTCGTCCGGGCTGGGGCCGCGGGCCCTGCGCCGGGGGATGGCCGGGACGCGCCGGCATGAGCGGCCGGGGCATGCGCCGGCTGGGGGCGGGACAGGGCGGCTACAACCAGGCCGATCAGTCCGGTTTGGCCAGCCAGGTCGAGCAGTTGCAGGGCGAGATCAAGGCCCTGCGGGCCAAGCTGGACCAGAGTGGTCCGGCGGAGGAAGGCCAGTAGGGCTGGCCCGAGGTTGCGGAAGGAGCAGGTCCGGGGCCGGCGGGCGATTTCGCCGACCCCGGCGGGAAAGCAAAAAAACCCTGTTGACTGTGCGCGATTCGGGTGTATGTATTGTTTAGGGCCATTGCTCATAACCCAGCGTCAAGGTAGTCGATGCCTCGCCCCCGCAAATGCCGCCTGGTCCAGGCCCAACCCTCGGTGACCTGCTTCACCCCCCTGGGGGCCTGCACGCGGGAGCTGGAGGCGGTGCGTCTGAGCCTGGAGGGCCTGGAGGCCCTGCGCCTGGCCGACCTGGAGGGCCTGCGCCAGGAGCAGGCCGCCGACCGGATGGGCGTTTCGCGCCAGACCTTCGGGCGGGTGCTGGCCGAGGCCCGGCGCAACCTGGCGGAGACCGTGGTGTTCGGGCGGATGCTGTGCATCGAGGGCGGCGATTACCGCGTGGCCCCCCCGGCGGCGGGGTGTGGCCGCGCCAACAAGGAGAAGGACATGGCCAAGATCGCCATCAGCAGCGAGGGGCCCACCCTGGACGACCTGGTGGACCCCCGTTTCGGCCGCGCCGGCGGCTTTGTCATCGTGGATCCCCAGACCATGGAAACCAGCTATCTGGACAATGGCGTCAGCCAGGCCCGCTCCCAGGGCGCGGGCATCCAAGCCGCCGAGCTGATGGCCAAGGCCGGGGTGACGGTGGTCCTCACCGGCTACGTCGGGCCCAAGGCCTTCCAGGCCCTCTCGGCGGTGGGAATCAAGATCGGCCAGGACCTGGGCGGGATCAGCGTGCGCGAGGCGCTCGGCCGCTTCCAGGCCGGCGAGGTGACCATGGCCAGCGCCCCCAACCGCGAAGGCCGCTCGGAATAACCCCATTTGGTGATCAAACGGATCGGAGCGAGGAACGATGAGCGAACCGGCATCCCAGGGTTGCGGTCACGGCGGTCCGGACCTGGAGCAGGAGCAGCGCCTGCACGACAACCTTCAGAAAATCCGTTTCAAGCTTTTGGTGATGAGCGGCAAGGGCGGGGTGGGCAAGTCCACCGTGGCCGCCTACCTGGCCCTGGGCCTGGCCGCCCGGGGCTATAGCGTGGGCCTGATGGACGTGGACCTGCACGGGCCCTCCATCCCCCGCATGCTGGGCCTCAAGGGCCATGCCAAGGTGCAGGAAGAGGCCCAGCTCATCGAGCCCATGGTCACCCGCCACGGGCTCAAGGCCCTGAGCGTGGAGATGCTGATGCCGGACCGGGAGAGCTCGGTCATCTGGCGCGGACCCTTGAAGATCGGGGTCATCAAGCAGTTCGTGGCCAACGTGGATTGGGGTCGGCTGGACTTTTTGGTCATCGACTCCCCGCCGGGCACCGGCGACGAACCCCTGACCGTGGCCCAGAGCGTCGAGGGCGCCCTGGCGGTGGTGGTGACCACCCCCCAGGAGATGGCCCTGGCCGACGTGCGCAAGTCCTTGGACTTCTGCCGCCAGCTGGAGATGCCGGTCCTGGGGGTGGTGGAGAACATGTCCGGGCTGACCTGCCCTCATTGCGGCCAGCCGGTGGACCTTTTGGGCCAGGGCGGGGGCCAGGCCATGGCCCAGCGCATGGGTCTGGACTTTCTGGCCCGCATCCCCTGGGATTCGCGTCTGGTCGCGGCCAGCGACCAGGGCCAGCCCCTGGACCTGGAGCACGACCACAACGCCGCCGGGCCGCACTACCGCGACTTGGTGCAGGCGGTGCTGAACCGCACCGCCGAGCGGAGGCAAGGCTCGTGATCATCGCGGTGGCCAGCGGCAAGGGGGGCACCGGCAAGACCACGGTCAGCGCCTCCCTGGCCCAGGTCTGGGGCGCGCCGGTGGTGGCGGTGGACCTGGACGTGGAGGAGCCCAACCTCCACCTGTTCCTGCGCCCGGAGATCACCTCCACCAGCCGGGCCTGGCTGGAGGTGCCGCGGGTGGTGGAGGGGGCCTGCACCGCCTGCGGGGCCTGCTCCGAGCTCTGCCAGTTCAAGGCCATCAGCCTGCTGGGCGATGTGCTGCTCACCTTCCCGGAGATGTGCCACGGCTGCGGCGGCTGTCTGGCGGTCTGCCCCAGCGGGGCCTTGACCCCGGACCAGCGCGAGCTGGGCGAGATCCTCTGGGGCCGGGCGGAGGGCGTCGGCTTTCTCTCCGGCCGCCTGCGGGTGGGCGAGGCCATGAGCCCGCCCCTGATGCGCCAGGTGCGCCAGGCCCTGGCCGGGCTGCTGGCCGGCGGCGGGCGCGACGCCATCATCGACGCTCCGCCCGGGGTGAGCTGCCCGGCGGTCAACGCGGTGATGGACGCCGACGTCATTCTGCTGGTCACCGAGCCCACGCCTTTCGGCCTGCATGACCTGGGTCTGGCCCGGGAGGCCTTCAGCCCCCTGGGCAAGCCCTTGGCGGTGGTCATCAACCGGGCGGGATTGGGCGACGACCGGGTGCGGGAGTTCTGCCGGCGCGAGGGCCTGCCCATCCTGGCCGAGATTCCCTTCGCCCGCCAGGCGGCCGAGGCCTATGCCAGGGGGCAGGTGCTGGCATGCGCCTCGGATGATTACCGCGGCCTGTTCGCCAAACTGGCCCAGGACCTGCGCCACCTGGCGGCCCGTGGCCCGGCGTCGGAAAGGATGGCGGCCCATGCCTGAGATCGTGGTGATCAGCGGCAAGGGCGGCACCGGCAAGACCTCGATCACCGCCGCCCTGGCCCACCTGGCCGACCATCCCATCATCTGCGACCTGGACGTGGACGCCCCGGACCTGCACCTGCTGTTGCAGCCCAGCCCCTGGCGCCAGGAGGAATTTCGCAGCGGTTTCGAGGCGGCCATCGATCCCCTGGCCTGCCTGGGCTGCGGCGAGTGCCAGACCCGTTGCCGCTATGGGGCCGTCAATCCCCGGGGCGAGATCTACGCCGTGGACCCGTTTCGCTGCGAGGGCTGCAAGGTCTGCGTGCACTTCTGCCCGGCCCAGGCCATCGCCTTCAACGAACGTCACTGCGGCCGCTGGCAGATCTCCGACACCCGCCTGGGCGTGATGGTCCACGCCCAGCTTTTCCCCGGCCAGGAGAACTCCGGCCGCCTGGTGGCCTTGTTGCGCCAGCAGGCCAAGGAGCTGGCCAAGGCCCGGGACCAGGCGCTAATCATCTGCGACGGCGCGCCGGGCATCGGCTGCCCGGTGATCAGCTCCCTGAGCGGGGTGGATTTGGCGGTGGTGGTGAGCGAGCCCACGCCCTCGGGCCTGCACGACCTGGAGCGGGTGGCCCAGCTCTGCGAGCACTTCCGGGTGCCGGTGGCGGTGATCATCAACAAGCACGACCTGAGCCCGGACCGCAGCCGGGAGATCGAGGACCTCTGCCGTCTGCGGCGGATGCCACTGGTGGCCCAACTGCCCTTCGACGAGGCGGTGGTCAAGGCCATGCTGGCCGGCCAGGCGGTGACCGAATACGGACAAGGCCCCATCAACCAGGGATTGACCCAAGCTTGGCAAGCGATCCAGGCCCTGACCCGGGACCGCCGGGCGGCCTGAAAAGATTCCAACTGTCACGAGAAAGGAACGAGGATCATGAAAACCTTGGTGGCGCTGCCCTCCAACTTCCCCGGCGGCCTGGAGGCCGAGCTGGGAGCCCATTTCGGGCATTGTGATCTCTACACTCTGGTCAGCCTGGACCAGGACGGCGTGGGCGAGGTGAAGGTGGTGCCCAACGTGCCCCATCAGCAGGGCGGTTGCCTGGCCCCGGTGCAGTACCTGGCCAGCCAGGGCGTCCAGGTGCTGGTGGCCGGGGGCATGGGCCTGCGACCCCTGATGGGTTTCAACCAGGTGGGCATCGAGGTCTTCTTCGGCGGCGGCAAGACCAGCGTGGGCGAGGCGGTCCAGGCCCTGATCCAGGGCGAGCTGCCCCGGTTCAGCCAGGACTTCACCTGCGGCGGCGGGGGCGGCCACTAGGCCGGCCGGCGCGGGAGGCGGACGTCGTGTCCGAGGAGTTGCTGATCATTCCGGGCGAGGTGGGGGAGGGCTTCCTGGAGCATGCCCGCGCCCCCCGCAATCTGGGCGAGATGGCCCACCCCGACGGCCAGGCCAAGGGAGTGGGCTCATGCGGGGATTGGATCACGGTGGCGCTGCGGGTCCAGGACGAGGTCATCACCGAGGTGAAGGTCTTGCCCCAGGGCTGCATCTACACCACGGTCTGCGCCAGCGCGGTGGGTGAACTGGCCCGGGGCCTGCGGCTGGACGAAGCCCTGGAGCTGACCCCCCAGGACCTGGAAAAGACCCTGGGCGGACTGCCCGAGGATCACCTGCACTGCGCCCGCCTGGCGGTGAACACCCTGGGCGAGGCCATCGCCGACTGCTACGCGCGCCATGGCTAGACCACGCCAGCCCCGGCCGGGCCCAGGCGGCCGGCCGGCGTCGCAAGGGAGATTGTCATGAACAAGGCGCTCTTGGTGACCGCGTCCCCGGGGGCCTTCGCCCCCTTCAGCTCGGCCCTGACCAGCGCTGGCTTCAGCCTGATCCGGGCCGATTCCGGCGAGGCGGCCTTGGCGGCGGTGGGGCGCGAGGCCCCGGACCTGGTGATCATCGACGACCAGTTGCGCGATGTCTCGGCCACGGAGCTGATCAAACGCATCGTGGCGATCAATGCCTTCGTCAACACCGCGGTGGTCAGCAGCCTGGGCGAGGACGAGTTCCACGAGGCCTACGAGGGCCTGGGGGTGTTGGGTCACCTCCCCCCCCGTCCCGGCCTGGCCGAGGCCCAGGATCTGGCCCGAAAGCTCCAGGGCCTGAACGCGCCCCTGCCCAAACGCTAGGCCAGACCTGGCCGCGTGGGCGGCCAACTGAACGCCCGGAACCCGCCCGGCCGATCCCCAATCATCGGGATCGGCCGGGCGTCGCGTTTTCATCGCGGGAGCGGGCCGGGGCTCGGCTGGTTTGACACGGGGCCCG